>CAYGUD010000458.1:426-2063 GCA_964352865.1 uncultured Hyphomonas sp. | reverse complement strand
GCCTTTGTCTTCAACCAGTTCCAGACCCTGCGCCGCGCAAATCGCTTTCGCATCTGCATCAATCTTGTCCCGCCGCTCATCACGGGTCAGGGCAACATGGCCTTTGCCGCTCAGCTGTTTGGTATAATCCGCGAGGCCCGTAATTGTGTAAGGACCGCGGCCGTGAACGCGGTGGCCTTCAGTCTGATTATCGCTGGCAATGCCATCAACTTCGAACGGCACGACCGCGCCATCAAAGACGCAGACGATCCGCTGCAAAGGGCGGACCCAGCGCATCTCGCCGCGCCCGGTGCGCATCGATTTTGGCCAGTGAAAGCCTTGCATGATCGCCGGCACCAGTTCCGCGACAATGTCCGGTGTCGCACGACCTGGGACCGTGCGCCTGGCGACATAGAAATCGCCTTTCTTTGGATCTGCCCGGATTTCAGCCTCATCGATCGAAGACAGACCTGCACCGCGCAGGAAACCGCTGACGGCTTGTTCGGGCGCGCCAACTTTTGGTCCTTTGCGTTCTTCACTGACATCGTCTGATCCCGCAGGCACATCCGCCACAGATACAGCGAGGCGACGCGGCCCTGACATGGCCGTGACGTCGCCCATGCTGAGACCCGCTTCTTTCAAGCCATTGATCACCGCGTCCTGGAGATCACGCTCCGCTTTGGCCTGCATGCGGGCGGGAATTTCTTCGCAGAAGATTTCGAGAAAGAGTTCAGCCATATCAGCCCAGTTTTCGTGTTCTTTAAATGGTTTCCATATCAGTGACGGTGCGCGTCGTCGCAGCACCATCACCTGTATTCACAACGCTGGACGGCTCGATCAGCATGATCTCGCATTCCTCATCTGCGCCGGGGCGATGTTCGGTCCCGCGCGGCACGATGATGAACTCGCCCGCTTTGACAATCTCTGTCCGGTCGCGAAACGCCATCCGCATCTCGCCCTTGATGACGAAGAACATTTCGTCTTCATCAGCATGGGAGTGCCAATCGAAATCGCCCTGGATCTTGACCAGGCGCACATCCGTATCATTTACCCGGCCCGCCAGTTTCGGCTGCCAATGGTCAGAGATCTGAGCGAATTTTTCTTCAAGTGTGACTTTGCTCATGGCAATGGCTCCTCATGAAACTGTCCGCGAATATTTGGCATGTCCGCATCAGTCATGTCGAACATCACGCGGCGCGTATATCCGCCTCTGTATCGCTCACCGTCTTTAAATCGCCAGTCCGCAATATCTGCCGTCAGAAACTGGACCTCGGCTCCGCCTGACGTGGCGCCGATAAAGCCCGCAAACTCCAGGCGGATATTGGACAGCTCTTCATAGTCTCGTCCATAGGCGCTTGAGGGCATGATCACGGTAACTCGAAAATCGGAGTAAGCCTCATTCTCGCTTTGCCAGGCGTCGAAGAAGACAGGCAATGCCTGGCGCGCCTCTGTCACCGCATTCTGCATGTCGCGGTCATTGTAGAGCGCTGGCGAGCCTGGTGCCGGGCTACAAGCGGCGGCGACAAGGACAAGGAGAGCTGCCAGCGTCCGCATCATGCCTCAGCCCGCTCTGCTTCTTGTTCAGCCCACTGCTCGGCCGCGCCGCGCGCCAGATCCCGCACCCGGCCAATAAAGGCCTGGCGTTCAGTTGGCGAGAT
>CAYGUD010000458.1:0-416 GCA_964352865.1 uncultured Hyphomonas sp. | reverse complement strand
CACATGGCTGGCTTTCAGCGCGAAATCATAAGCTGGCAGCGGCTTTCCTGCATCGCGCAATGTGTTCGACTGGGTCTCGCAATCGCTGAACCAGCGCTGCAGCATTTCAACATCGGAATGTTCGAAATTGAAGGCTGATTGCTGGCGCTCATTCTCGATGAACACGTCACCATAGGACAGCGGCGTTTCGCTGTCCGGCGCATTGAACGGCAAGTCATAGACATTATCGACGCCGAACACATACATTGCCAGGCGCTCGAGGCCATATGTCAGCTCACCAGAGACCGGGAAGACATCAAGGCCGCCGACTTGCTGAAAATAGGTGTACTGGCTGACTTCCATCCCATCGCACCAGACTTCCCAGCCCAAACCCCATGCCCCAACAGTGGGATTTTCCCAGTCATCTTCAACAAAAC
>CAYGUD010000457.1:0-2070 GCA_964352865.1 uncultured Hyphomonas sp. | reverse complement strand
CCTCGAGTTGGGGAGTTGCTCGATACAGCGCTTGCTCTGGAAGGCATGTATCGAAACGCAGGCACGCACGCCGCCGGGGTGGTGATCGGTGACCGGCCGTTGACCGAGCTTGTGCCGCTCTACAATGACCCTCGTGCCGACCTTCCGGCGACCCAGTTCAATATGAAATGGGCAGAGTCAGCGGGGCTGGTAAAGTTCGATTTCCTCGGCCTGAAAACACTGACCGTGATCGATCGGGCGCTGAAATTCATCCGCCGAGATGGCGAAGATGTCGGGCCTGAATGGACCAGCCTTGATGATCCGGAGACTTACAAGCTGATGGCTTCCGGCGAGACACTCGGCGTCTTCCAATTGGAGGGACAGGGCATGCGCGACACGCTGCGCAAAGTCCGCCCTGGCAATCTCGAAGACGTGATTGCGATCATCTCGCTCTACCGGCCTGGTCCGATGGATAATATTCCGGTCTATGTTGCGGGTAAAGACGATCCAAGCACGATCAAGTATCAACACCCTGATCTCGAGCCCATTCTGAAGGCGACGTATGGCGTCCCTGTCTATCAGGAACAAGTGATGCGAATGGCGCAGGAGATTGCTGGCTATTCGCTCGGCGAAGCCGATTTGCTGCGCCGCGCCATGGGTAAGAAAAAACTCGAAGAAATGGTTGCCCAGCGCCAACGATTCCTGAAAGGCGCAAAAGAGCTGAAAGGCATAGAGGCGCCGCTCGCCAATGATATCTTCGATACGATGGAGAAGTTTGCCGGTTACGGTTTCAACAAATCGCACGCGGCCGCCTATGCCTTGATCGGCTATCAAACGGCCTATCTCAAGCGACATTTCCCGGTCGCTTTCCTGGCCGCCTCAATGAGCCTCGACTTGCACAATACGGATAAACTGGCGGCGTTTTTCCAGGAATCAAAGCGTCTGAAAATTCCGATCATTGCGCCAAATGTGAATGTCTCTACCGCTGATTTCGATGTCGATGGCGGCTCGATCGTTTACGCCCTGGGCGCGCTTAAAGGGGTTGGCCTCGAAGCAATGCAAAACCTGGTTCGCGAACGCCAGGCCAATGGTCCTTTCCAGGGCTTGCACGATATGGCTGAGCGGGTCGATCCGAAAGACATCAACAAGAAGTGTTTCGAGCAACTCTCAAAAGCAGGCGGATTTGACGAAATCGAACCGAACCGCGCCCGCGTTTTGAAATCCGCCCCCATCCTCGCCGCGACCTGTGCTTCATCAGCGGAAGACCGCGCTGGCGGGCAGGGCGGTCTGTTTGGTGAAGCGGAGCCAGCGATGCGCGCCGATCTGCCGAAAGCCGTTGCCTGGAACATGCAAGAGAAACTCGACCAGGAATTTGCCGCGATCGGTTTCTATTTCTCTGGACACCCCCTCGACGATATTCTCGACAGCCTCGAAGATGGACGCATCACCTATGCGATGAACATTGAAGAGAATGCTGTTGATGGCCGACCCATGGAATTGATCGGTGTGGTGCGACGGCGCGTAGAGAAACCGGCCCGAAACGGTGGCAAGTTCGCTTTTCTGACGCTTTCAGACCCAACGGGTGAAGTTGAGTTGATGGTGATGCCAGAATTGCTTTCAGATATGCGCGAGCAACTCGAGCCTGGATCGGCTGTCGTGATCCTAACAGAAGTGCGTCGGCGCGATGATGAGATCAGACTGTCGGCCCGCCGCGTTCAGCCGATTGAGCAAGCCCGGATCGCCAAGAAAGCACCGGCTCTGTCAGTCAAATTGGAAAAGGGTGCTGATTTGACAGGCCTGGCAGCAATAGCGGCCCGATTGAAAGGCATGTCTGGTCAGGATCGCGGCGAAATTTTTGTGCGCATGCCGATAAATGATGGCCGCGTCGTAACACTGCGATTGCCGGACACTTATCCAACTGGAATCGAGGCCTTACGTGCTTTGAAAACCGCGCCTGGAGTCGCACGTGTTGACCACGAGGCGGCCTGATAAATCCTTATCTGATCGCAGGCGGTTGCGCCTGCGCCTATTTCCTGTATAGACGCGCGCAACAACCCCCGATGCGTGGTCCTTCCGGTGTCGGTCCTCAAG
>CAYGUD010000456.1:0-2072 GCA_964352865.1 uncultured Hyphomonas sp. | reverse complement strand
CTGAAGAGGCGGTGGACAGGATTCGCAGGATTTCCAGACTGCCGGTTTCGACCATCAGCGTGAAGGCGCGGGCAAACAGGAAGTCACCAACCAGAATGGACGCATTATTGCCCCAGACATTCTTGGCTGCGCGCTTACCACGTCGCAAATCACTATCATCGACGACATCATCATGCAGCAGCGTCGCGGTATGAATAAACTCTACTGCAGTCGCCAGCGCGTGCGTACCGGCATTCGCGCCGCCCGCAATATGCGCTGCAATGAGCGTAATCATCGGTCGCAAACGTTTTCCGCCCGCAGAGACAATATAGCCCGAAAGATCAGGAATGACATCGACCGGGCTCTTGGCGCGGTCGATGAGCAAGGCTTCAGTCGCCGTCAAATCGCTCGCGAGCATAGATTGCATGCGGTCAACGACATTGGCGATGTGATCAGCCTGGGAGGGATTGGTTTGCGCAGTCACACCAGTAGTCCTATTCCACTTTTGCTTCACTATCCATACAGTTAGCGCAAAATTGATCGCTGAGAGCTGCGGTATGCCACCGCATGTGGCGGAATGGAGCAAAAGTCTTGGAAGAAGTGTTTCGCACCAATGATTTGGTGAAATTGTCTTATATCAAACATATCTTGTCGGAAGAGGGGATAGAGCCCTTCGTCCTCGATGAACACACAGCCATGATCGATGGTCGCGGCCCAATGGTTCCGATCCGGATCACGGTCCGTGAAGATCTTGCAGACCGTGCGCGATACATTTTGCGCGAGGTGGAGAAAGATGTGTGACCGCCGCAACGCATGATCGTGTATACGATGGCCGCGTCAGTATTTTTCAGCCGGCGCAGGGCTTTCGTGCTGGAACCGACAGTTTGCTGCTGGCCGCTGGGCTGAATGCCGCGGATTCTGGTCATGCGCTGGAAATTGGCTGCGGCGCAGGCGGCGCGCTGTTGCCAGCCGCCTACCGACTGTCAGACACGCGGTTTACCGGCCTCGAAATCGACTCGGACATGGCCGCGCTGGCCCGGCAAGGCGCCGCCGAAAACGGCTTTGAGACCCGCATAGACATCGTAGATGGCGACGCCGGATCCATTCCGGCCGATTGGCAAAACCAGTTCGATACCGTGTTCTCGAACCCGCCATTCTTTGAAGCCGGCACCATCCAATCGCCTGGCGCGGGCAAACAGGCGGCCTATCTTGGCAGCCTCACTTTGAAAGAATGGGTGAATGCGATGCTGTTTGCCCTGCGTGCGAAAGGCACGTTTCTGATGGTGCACCGCGCCGCAGACCTGGCGCGCATTCTGGCCATCATTGAACGTCAGACTGGCGAGATCACGGTGCAACCTGTCCATGCCTATCCGGGCGCTGATGCCAAACGGGTTCTGGTGCGCGCCCGAAAAGGCCTGCGATCGGGACCGATGCGCCTGCTCGAACCGCTTTACCTGTTCCAGTCCAAGGGCGGCGAACAGGCCGATTGGGCGGTTGCCATGCAACGCGATGGGGCCGGGCTTGATTGGTGAGGAATGTACGGCGATCGACATCGCTTAGGTTGCGAATTTGCGCGCGCAAGGCTAGGCGATGCCGGATAAGTTTTTTACGGCGAATATGCGATGACGGCACCTGTAGCTAAGGACAAACCGAACTCATTCCAGGCTCTGATTTTGCGCTTGCAAAATTACTGGGCCGAGCAGGGCTGCGCGATCCTGCAGCCATATGACATGGAAGTCGGTGCCGGGACCCTGCACCCGGCCACTGTTTTGCGCGCCCTGGGGCCAAAAGACTGGCGCGCGGCCTATGTTCAGCCGTCACGGCGCCCGGCCGATGCGCGCTATGGCGAAAACCCGATGCGGCTCGGTCATTATTATCAGTTCCAGGTGATTCTGAAGCCGAACCCGAAAAACCTGCAAGACCTGTATCTCAACTCGCTCTACGAGATTGGCATCGACCCGATGCTGCATGATATCCGCTTTGTCGAAGATGACTGGGAAAACCCCACTGTTGGTGCCTGGGGTCTGGGCTGGGAAGTCTGGTGCGATGGTATGGAAGTCAGCCAGTACACCTATTTTCAGCAAGTCGGCGGC
>CAYGUD010000455.1:0-2075 GCA_964352865.1 uncultured Hyphomonas sp. | reverse complement strand
GTGAAAGTCACAGGGACAGACGGCAATGTCACTGTCGAAACTGAAAGCGATGAGGGCATGCAATCTGTCACCGGGACGCATTTGCTTGTCGCCGTGGGTCGCAGCGCGGTGCTCGATGGTCTCGATCTGGAGGCCGGTAAAGTCGATTATGATCGCCGCGGCATTCAGGCCAGCGACAAACTCCGCTCGGTTTCGAATCCACGCGTATGGGCGCTCGGCGATGTTGCAGGCCAGGGCCAGTTTACCCACCTTGCCGGCTGGCATGCCAGTGTTTTCACCCGCCGCGCCTTGTTCAAACAAGGCAGCAAAGCCAGCGACTTGCCGCTCCCCGCCGTGACGTATGTCGCGCCAGAGGTCGCGCAAGTTGGTCTCACCGAAGCAGAGGCGCGCGAGCAATATGGCGACAGCGTCACAACATCTTCTTTCCCGTTTCATGAGAATGACCGCGCCATTGCCGAAGGCAAAACCTTGGGTGAGGCCAAGCTGATCATTCGCAAAGGCAAGATCCTTGGGGCGTCTGTCGTGGGCGATGGCGCCGGGGATATCATTCAGATTGTCGGCTATGGCATGTCGAACAAATTGGGCGTGCAATCACTGACCAATTTCATCTCGCCATATCCAACCCGGGCCGAAGTGGTTAAGCGCGCGGCCAGTGCGCACTTTACGCCGACTGTCTTTGGCAAGGCCTCGCGTACGCTTGTCGGCTTGCTGCAACGCATCCCATAGGCTACTTGCCGAGGGGTGAGTGAGACACTGGATTCAATAGCGCCAAAGCGCGCTTTGCGGTGGCGGAACAGCCTGTCCTTCAGGCTGTTCATGATCGCCATTGTCAGTGTGCTCGTGGTCGAAGCGCTGATCTTCATTCCGAGTGCGACAAGTTTCCGGAACAATTGGCTTGAAAACCAGATCGAAGCGGGCCGGCTGGCGGCTCTATCCCTCGAAGCCGCGCCAAGCCGGATGGTCTCTGAAGAGCTTGAGCAACAGTTGCTCGAAAGCGCCATGATTCTGGCTGTGGCAGAGCTTTATGATGAGCGCCGGGATATGATCCTCAATCCTGGCAAAGAGATATGCTGTACCCGCAAGATTATCCTCTTCGATGACACGCCTGATTTTTCTGAAATAGGGGACACGCTCGCCACTTTCTTTGCCAGGAGGGACCGGTTTCTGGTCGTTCGGGCAGCAGGGTCGCGAGCCGGGCGGGTGATCGAAATCGTCGTTGACGAAAAAGGCCTGCGCTCCGAACTCGAAACCTATGGATTGAACATACTCGGCCTGTCTATGCTGATCTCAATAGTAACCGGCGGGCTGATTTATCTCATGCTGCTCATAACCGTCGTCCGCCCGATCCGGCGGGTGACGCAATCGGTGGAACAAATCAAAGACGAGCCAGGCAGCTGGAAACGGCGCCTCTCTCCAACCCCGCGCAGCGATGAGATTGGCCGCGCCCAGAACGCCTTGTCTGATATGGAAGAAGCGGTGTCGAACGCCTTTCGCCAGCAAGAGCGCCTGGCGCAACTTGGCGAAGCGGTCGCCAAGATCAATCACGATTTGCGCAACTCGCTGGCCACCGCGCAACTGGTCTCTGACAGTCTTTCCCGCTCGCAAGATCCGCGGGTCGCCAAGAGCTTGCCGCGCCTGGAACGCGCGCTGGAGCGCGCCATCAATCTGGCCAGTGACACCCTGAAATATGGCCGCTCATCTGCCCCGGAAGCGAATATTCAGTCCGTGAAACTGCATGATGTGATTGCCGAAGCCGCGAATGAAGCGCTTGCCGGGCATCCGGATGTGAGGTTCGCAAATGAAATTGTCGAGGCGGCCACCGCTGATGCCGACCCGGACCATTTGCACCGCATCTGCGCCAATCTGATCCGCAATGCCGCCGAAGCCATGGAAAGCAAAGGCACCGTGTCTGTCGGCTATGATGGTATGGCGCTCAGCGTCGCCGACACCGGACCTGGTCTGCCAGATCAAGCCAGGACCAATTTGTTCAAGCCATTCGCCGGATCGACCCGCCGCGATGGCACAGGTTTAGGACTGGCTTTGTCACGCGACCTGGCGCGCGCCATGGGCGGCGA
>CAYGUD010000454.1:0-2079 GCA_964352865.1 uncultured Hyphomonas sp. | reverse complement strand
CCACATAGGCAGCCGCCATGAACGGAACGACTTTGCCAGCCACGGACCCGATCGATTTGATGCCGCCAATAACAACGATAAAGGTCAGTCCAGCAATCAGCACACCAACCGCCCAGGTCGGCACCGCCAATCCAATGTCTGCGCCACTTCGAACAATTGTTTGAGTAATCGAGTTTGACTGCGTCATGCCGCCTGTGGCCATCGCAGACATGATCGTGCCGAGGCAGAACAGAACGCCGAGCCAGACCCATTTTTTCCCGAGGCCATTTTTTATATAATACATTGGGCCACCATTAATGCGGCCATACTCGTCTTTTTCGCGATACTTGATCGCTAGTGAACTCTCTGCAAAAGCCAACGCCATACCGAAGAATGCGGTGACCCACATCCAGAATATAGCGCCTGGACCACCCAGCGTGATGGCCGTCGCAACACCAGCAAGATTTCCGGTTCCAACTTGTCCCGACAAAGCTGTCGAAAGCGCCTGCCAAGGAGTAATTTGGTTTGGATCGCCATTGCCTTTTCGGCCCGCCCATACCTCACCCAATGCCGGGAATAGCCGCCGCAAGGGCCGTCCACCGAGGCGTATCATGAAGAAAAGGCCTGCGCCTAGAAGGACCCAGGCAATTGGCCCCATGACTGGAATGACACGGGTGTCACCCCAGGTGCCGCCCCAAATGAGATCGCTAACTAAAACGACCCCTTGCTCAAACGCTTCCATAATGCCTCCCCGGCAAAGCTTTTGTTCTAACTGTGCGGCACCCTAGAACAGAAACGGGCGCTGTGAAGCGCCCGCGACTAAGTTTTTGCAGATAATAGCGTGTTCGCGCCGGATCTATCCAACGAAGCCTTCGCTGACACCGAAGTCCCGGCGGGCCGATACGATCGTCACGACCACTCCGGCGAGAACATCGAGAAGCGCCATAACGGTCAGGATGAAGAATACTGAAGTTGCAAAATTCGGATTCAACAGGAACAACATCAAGCACACAATAAACACGATCATCGACAAGGCGTGATTCATGATCGTTGCCGTGCCGGTGCTGGTCGATTTCAGGATTTCCATGAACAAGACAGCAATCGAGAGCAGCAACAAGGCGTCGCCTTTGGTCAGCACCCATTCGATCTCGCCGCCAATCATTGGCACAGCAAAGAATTTCTGGCCAAGTATGGCCAATAGCGGAGAGGCCCGCTCACTCAGGATATCGGCGCCGTTGGTCAGCGTAGCCGGGTCTCCTGCAGTGGTGAATGCGATGAGACAATAGATCCCCACCGGAATGATAAATAGCGGAAATGCGCTCAACAGAATTCGCATCAGACTACCCCTTCTACGCGGACACGTGCCATTCTGGCGTCTGGTCCATTGCTTTTTGTTTGAGACGCACTGCAATCGCAGCTGACTTTCGCGGCAAGCCGCCCGTCTCCTCGCAGTCCCAGTTAACCGTATTAGAGCTTAATGCAAAGTGAGCATACATGTGATGAAAACAGAGACACCGCCTTTTTTCGTTATTACCGGGCCGCCCGGGTCCGGGAAAACGACTTTGATCGAAAGCCTCGAACAGCATGTGAAGGTCGTGCCGGAAGCCGCGCGACGTGTCTTGATGATCGAACGCGCCAGCGGCGGCACTGCTACCGGAGAGCAGGATGCGGCGGCGTTTGTCACCCGCATGCTTGATCTGTCGATAGCCGATTATGCAGCGGCGAACGGACCGACCCTTTTTGATCGCGGGCTTCCGGATCTGTTGGCTTTCTGCACCTATTATCAATTGCCAGATCAAAATGTCCGCACCGCCATACAGGCGCATCCATACCAGCCGCCCGTGTTTATGCTTCCGTCCTGGCCAGAGATCTATCAGACCGATGCAGAGCGCACTCTGGATTTTGCAGGGGCCGCGGCTTTTGGCGACCTTACTCGCCAGGCCTATCTCCGCTCAGGCTATAGTCTCGTCGATGTGCCCAAAACCAGCCGCGAAGCCCGCGTTGCCTTCATTCTCAAAGCGCTGAAACGCTAGATCTCTTTTTTTTTGTAATGTTTGGGGGTACTCCGTTTTAAACACATCACACCGCGCAGATCAGAAA
>CAYGUD010000453.1:0-2107 GCA_964352865.1 uncultured Hyphomonas sp. | reverse complement strand
AGCCGCCGCAAGCAAGTGCACCGCCTGATGCTGGAAGTGGTGGCGGCTCGCCCAAATCATCCAGAGGCGGGCTGTTAGGGGCCATTGGCAGCTTGTTCGGACGGTCGAAGAAATCCCAAGCAGCGACTCCTGCGCGGCGCGACGAGGCTGAATCGGAAATGGATAAAGCGGCGGCTCCCCCGGCCAGCCCGGCTGCGGCGCCGATTGACGACGTGACGGCAGTTCCGGATCCGGCGCATGCTGTCTTTGTCTCCTATTCCCACGCAAATGCTGAAACCGTTCTGCCAATTGTCGAGACCGTCGAAGAGCGCGGCGTGTCGATCTGGATTGACCGGGACGAGATGCGGGCCGGCCAAACATGGGCCGGTCAAATTGTACGGGCTATCAAGACGTCGGAGCGGTTCTGCCTGATGTGTTCGGAGCAGGCGTTCGCGTCTGATCATGTGCGCCGGGAAGTCTATCTCGCCGACAAGTACGGAAAAGACATGGTGCCGATCCGTCTCGACGGCGCCGAGATGCCGGAAGACATCGAATATTTTCTGATCGGCAAGCAATGGGTCGACTTGAATGCGCTCCAGGATGACGAGCGCCTGGAGGCGCTTGAGGCCGCGCTCTCGGGCGCAGTGAGTTAGCTGAATTTTAACCATCAATGGGTGATTCTTCAGGCGCTCGGGAGCGATCTGAAATGACTTCGAAATGGGCCGCTGCGGCCATGTCCCTTACAGTCGCGTATTTTGCCTATCACGCTTTTGCGGGAGAGCAGGGGCTTGGCAAATGGACGGACAAACAGTCAGAGCTGGCGGACAAAAAAGCCGTGCTCGCGCAACTGAACGAAGAAAATGCTGCGCTGCAAAAAGACATAGCTCGCTTGACTCCCGGGCAAGTTGATCCGGACCTGGTTGAGTTCCTCGCGCGCCGTGATCTCGGCTTTGTGTATCCGGGTGAGCTGGTGTTACTTGATCGCGCTGTCAAAGATGCAGATATGCATAACTGATAAGACTCGACGTTGCGTCAGTCATCTGCGTATTTAGCAAAAAAATACAACACTTAGGGAGCCTACATGGCCAAAGCCGCGACCCCCAAACGACGAAGCTCGCCCAAGCTCAAGAAAGACGAAGCGCTCAAATATTATCGCGACATGTTGCTCATACGCCGGTTCGAAGAGCGCGCTGGGCAACTCTATGGCATGGGTAAGATTGCTGGTTTCTGTCACCTCTATATCGGTCAGGAAGCGGTCGTCACAGGCATGCAGGCCTGTCTGAAAGACGGCGACCAGGTGATTACCGGATATCGCGATCACGGCCACATGCTGGCCTGCGACATGGATCCGCGCGGCGTGATGGCTGAACTGACCGGGCGCGCCGGGGGGTATTCGCGCGGCAAAGGCGGCTCGATGCACATGTTTAGTCGCGAAAAGAACTTCTTTGGTGGCCACGGTATTGTTGGCGCGCAAGTGCCGATCGGAACCGGGCTCGCATTCTCGAACAAATATCTCGGCAAAGATAATGTCAGCCTGGCTTATTTCGGCGACGGCGCCAGCAATCAGGGCCAGGTCTACGAATCCTTCAACATGGCGTCGCTATGGGATCTGCCCGTCGTCTATGTGATCGAGAACAATATGTACGCCATGGGCACGAGTGTTGAGCGCCATGCGTCGGAAACCGAACTGTTCAAGCGCGGCATCTCGTTCGAGATTGAAGGCGAGGAAGTCGACGGTATGGATGTTTATGCAGTCAAGAAAGCCGGTGAGCGGGCCGTGAAATATGCCCGCTCTGGCAAGGGTCCCTACATTCTCGAAATGAAGACCTATCGCTATCGCGGGCACTCCATGTCCGATCCGGCAAAGTATCGCAAGCGCGAAGAAGTCGACGATATTCGCAGCCACAATGATCCGATTGATGGTCTCAAGACCCAAATCATCGAGCAAGGCATTGCGACAGAGGCGGACCTGAAGGCCCTCGACAAGGAGATCCGCGCGATTATCAAAGACGCGGCTGACTTCTCGCTTGAGAGCCCAGAGCCGGATCCGGCCGAATTGTGGACCGATGTCCTGTTGCCGGTGGAGGCGTAAACATGGCTGTTGATATTCTCATGCCCGCCCTGAGCC
>CAYGUD010000452.1:0-2124 GCA_964352865.1 uncultured Hyphomonas sp. | reverse complement strand
TAGGAATGCCGAGCCAAACCGGAGAACCGATATATCGAGTGGGTATCCAGCTGGACGCACAGTACGTAAAAGCATTTTCAAATCACGTAGCTTTACAGGCTGGAATGGAGCTTTCTGCAGATATTGTATTAGAGAATCGGCGGTTGGTGGAGTGGTTGTTAGAGCCGGTATTGAGCAAAAAATAGAGCCTAGAAACGCGCCGCGCCTATGTGGCTGACACCAAACTTACATAAATGCGTTCGGTAGGCATCGCTTGATTGAGTCTCTCTGAACTTTACCATTGCGTTCTCCGGTCGCGTTAGAAAGCGTCACTTTCTTGCCCACTCTTGCTACTGAGAAGCAATGATCATTAGCACCCATTCTAATACAGATATTTGCGTCATCGACGCTGATTACAGTTCCAGAATATTGTAGCTCTTCAATCGTCCACACAACACTTTTGTCTAGGCCAATACATAGGGACCAATCGGTATCAAGTTGCTCGGTTATCCCAGGAACGACCCCGCTGCTGTCCGTGCCTAGCAAATCATCCCGTTGTCCCTCCGCAATTGCGTGCGATTCAGAAACCGCCAATACTACTAAGGATACGAAAACCGTCTTCACTCAATTTCGTCCATTTGATTTTTTATTGTTCCAGAGATTGATGTAATACACGCCTAGAAAAAAAACCACCAAACCAATCAATTTAAGCTCCACATCTGCAAATATTTTCAGCAAAATTAGAGCCATGATAGGTATAACGGGCCAAGAATATATGATGATTTTCTTCATGGATAGATTCCCTTATGGAGGCGGCGGCGATAAATCGCCGCCGCCGTAAGTTTGTCGCGATTAAGAGTCGCCACCTGGATCTCTCAATTCATCAATTGTAGCGGCACCTGACCCAATCGGAATCAAGGCAGCTAAGCCAATATTGGCAATGCCTGCTCCTCCCACGGCGCCTGTTCCAATCTGAATGAGGTCGGTTCCTACGCCGACCCAGTCAACTTCTGGCCCACTCAACGTAGTTTCTCCGACAACTATGCCATCTATTACATAGTTTCCAGAGGGTAACTGGCAGGGGCCAAAGTCGCTGAGTCCGCAATCATCCACATCATTCAACGCGGTGTGAAGAACTGGCCCCAAATCACCGCTAAGGATACCCCCTCCCAATGCGCTTAGATAATCGCCGATATGAGCATATCCCGCACTCAACGCCATATCATTCGTGATCGATACAACAAAAGGATCCCCATTTGGGCGAGTTCCTGTTACTCGCGTACCGGTTCCAGTTTGTCCGCTTGGACCGGTGATGGGTACGCCATGTTCATGCGTTTCGCCACCACTAACATTCTCTATTTCAGATAAAGCTAACTCTCTCATAATGCATATCTCCACATGCAGTTTTCCTTAATATGGGGCGGTACAGACTGTAATCCTCCCCGTCTCAATACCAGTGCTTCACCACTGGATGCCCGAAGGCATATCTCGACGTTAACCAACTGGAATTGCAAGTCAATATTGAAAATTATGAAAGAACAATAAGGGAACAATTATCTGTGGAATTAGTTTCGAAATTTAGAAATGAGCTGACTGGCTTTTTCCCAAAAATAGCGCCCAGGTAGACTTCCATTTAATTTAACCATCGCTTTCTCTGTTTCTTTGAGCTCTTCATTATTCGAGAGACTGTTTCGATCTTTAACCTCAGATTCCGGACCAGAAACGACGGTCGGTTTCGCATTGAATTCAACCTCTTGCAGCGCGCCATTGTGGAGGGCGATAACTTTATCCGCCGCCATCAGCGTCTCTGGCCGGTGTGCGGCGATGATGCGCGTGATCGACAGTTTCTTGAGTTCAGCATTGATCTGGCGCTCCGTATTTACATCTAGCGCGCTCGTGCCTTCGTCCATCACCAAAAGCCGAGGCTGCCTGTATAGCGCTCGCGCCAGCATGACGCGCTGCTGCTGGCCGCCAGATAGGGTTGTCCCCATATCCCCAACAAGAGATCGGTACCCCATAGGCATGACTTCAATATCCTTATGAATTGCCGCAATGCGGGCCACTTCTTCGATACGGCCACGATCAGGCTTTTCATCGAACAGGCAGATATTCTCCTCGATAGATCCCGCCAGCAATGTGTCATCC
>CAYGUD010000451.1:0-2124 GCA_964352865.1 uncultured Hyphomonas sp. | reverse complement strand
TCCTCAATCTGTGGCAATATTACAATTGGAGTTGTGACTAAAAATTGAACTTATCTCCTTCAATTGCGATGGGTCATTATCCCAGAATGTCAGAAGGCGCAGAGAAAAATCTCCGCGCCTTCCTCTCTCACCCGCGTCACGTCCCGAGCCTGCGGGGGAAGCTCACTCACGGCATCAGATCTATCGGTTTGAGCCTTTGCGTTCCTTGACGTCTTCTTCTTCGGCGACGGCGCGATCCTCGGCATCAAAGACGATTTCAGCTTCTTCGCCTTTGCCATAGTCACGGGCCTTACGAGCCAGGCGCTCCTGCGTCACCGCGAGAGAGCCAGCGCTGACCGCCATTTGCTTATTGGCGCTGACACCGACGGCATCGGCATCGCCAAAGCTGGCAAACTCAGCGCCCAGGAAAACCACTTCCCAGCCGCGCGCTTCGGCGCGGTCAAGTGCGGCTTTGGCACCCTGACGGGTCACTTCACGCGACGAATTCTCATGACCATCTGTCATGATCACAATCACAGCTTTTTCCGGATTATCAGCTTCGGCCATCGTGATGGTGCGATTGATCGCGTCAAAAAGGGGTGTCATGCCGCGCGGGCTAACTTCATCATTGGTGACTTCGGTCCAGGCATCGGGCTGCACATCCTTGCGCAGCACATCGAACTGGAAGCCTTCCTGGTGGTCAAACACCGCCAGGGTCACAGATGTCTCGAGATCGTCAGCTTCGCCGTCTTCGACTTTACCAATCGCATCGGCATAGGCGTTCACAGAGCCCAGGGCTTCATCCCAGATATCTGACATTGAGCCGGTACGGTCGAGGAGGATGTAGGAAGAAACAGCATTCATGATCGGCGTATCCGCAATCGGTTCGATGGAGGGTTTGGTTTTCGCATGGGCCCCAAAGGCCAGTGCGGCTGCGGCGACGACGCCGGCGACGGTCAGACTTGTACGTTTCATGTGCTGTGCTCCCTGTTCGTTGATCGATGCAGAAGAGTGTGGCGCGCAAACAAGGCGGGGAACCGGCGGTAAACAAGGCATTTTGCCCTTATTTGTGACCAGAATATCAGATTTCAGTCATCTTCCATTCACCTGAGGCGAGAGAGCGCTTGCCTCGTGATGCGAATAGGCTACTGCAACCCAATGCTGCGTGACTTCTCTCTGCTTGCCGTCCTGGCTTGCCCGCAAACTTGCTTTGCTGCGGCAGCCCATACCGCATCTGGCTTGACCAGCAATGCGCCGGACGGTTATGAGCTTGTCTGGTCAGACGAATTCGAGACCGATGGTCTGGTGGATTCAACCCGATGGAACCATGATACATTCTGGAATCTCAGTGGCTGGTTCAATGAAGAGCGGCAATATTATAGCCGAAATCGCGCCAAGAATGCCCGCGTCGAGAATGGCCATCTGATCATCGAAGCGCACCGCGAGCAGACGACCCGCAAGATGTTTCGCGACTCATCTGGTCAGGAATATACCTCAGCCCGACTGGAATCGCGTGGTCGTGGCTTCTGGCTACATGGCTATTTCGAAATCCGCGCCAAGATGCCCTGCGGCGCCGGACTGTGGCCAGCGATCTGGACGATGCCGGAGCATGAAGATGACTGGCCGAAAGGCGGCGAAATCGACATTGTCGAATTCTACGGTCACAAGCCTTATCAGTTCGAAGCCACCATCCACACACCGAACGAAAATCATGAAACCGGCAACAGTTCCGCGAAATTCTATCGCACCGCTACGGCCTGCACGGAATTTCACACGCATGCTTTGCACTGGACCGAAGACGCAATCCGCATCAGCGTCGACGGCAATGAATATTACACCCGCAAGCGCGGTAGTGACGATGCCGATGACTGGCCTTTCGTTCAGCCGCATTATCTGATCCTGAATGTCGCTGTGCGCAATTGGGCTGGCGGCGAGGATGGTATTGACCCGGACGCTTTCCCGGCCCGCATGGAAGTCGACTATGTCCGTGTCTATCAAAAATCAGATGGCCGCTAATCGCTGAAGCCACTTGCGCCGCGCCGCAACCCGCGCCATACGCGCCTGAATTCTCAAAATCCGATGGAGTTGACCCCATGTCCTCTGCTGCCTCTGCGCCCAAAAAAGTTGTGCTCGCATATTCCGGAG
>CAYGUD010000450.1:0-2126 GCA_964352865.1 uncultured Hyphomonas sp. | reverse complement strand
GCCTGCCTCATCAAATGTCCAAAATGGGTTAAACGCGACTTCCCAGGCATTGCCTTCAGGGTCCGCAAAATATCCAGAATACCCGCCCCAGAAAGATTTGTGTTGGGCGGTTGTTATCTCGACACCGGCTTTTTCAAGCTTGGCGAAAATATCATCAACTTCTTCAATCGATCGCGCATTATAAGCCAGAGCGGCATTGCGAAAGCCTTCCGCCGGACGCGCCGCTTGACCGGCATCATCAGCAAGCTTGTCAGCTTCCCAAAGACCAAGCACAAACCCGCCCATATCGAACATCGCCATACCTTCTGGGCCGACATTTTTAAAGCCGATCACGTCTTCATAAAACGCTGTCATCGCTGTGCGATCTCGCACGCCGAGCGTGATGATGGACAAACGAGATTCTGGAAACACGCTCATACAGGTTGACCTTTCAAAGCGATGAAGGCGACGATGATAGCGCCGATCCCTGCAATAAGATGTGGCAAGACGGGCGTTTTCGCCCGCGCATATGTCGCTGCGTCGAAGAATGCGACGCCCGCAAGCCCCAGGAAAACAAAAGCCAATTGCTGCAGTGTTCCAGTCAGCGCAACTCCGACGGTGACCAGCACCATGAAGAAATAACGCCCCGCCATAATCGTCGGCAAATTTTCAGCCCGATGCTTCGTGGCCGCCAGACCGCGCTGCGGCGAGATTGCGAAAATCACGCCTAGCAAAGCCAGAAACCCACCGGTCACTAGAGCCAGAATAATGGCAGTCGAGGCAGGAATCGGCAGCACTAGCGGTCCACCTCACCAAACACGATATCAAGAGAGCCAAGGATCGCAGATGTGTCAGCGAGTTGGTGGCCTTTACAGAGATGATCCATCGCCTGCAGGTGCGCAAAACTCGGGGCGCGTAATTTCACGCGGTACGGACGGTTTGATCCATCAGAGACGAGGTAGACTCCAAACTCGCCGGCTGGCGCCTCAACGGCCACGTATACTTCGCCCTCTGGGACATGGAAGCCTTCGGTGTAGAGTTTGAAGTGATGGATCAGCGCTTCCATGCTCGATTTCATTTCGGCGCGGCGCGGCGGCGTTACTTTGGTGCCTTGCGCTAATACCGGGCCTTTCGGCATGTTCTCGATGCACCATTTCATGATGTCACAGGATACCAGCATCTCTTCCATGCGGACGACGTAGCGATCATAATTATCGCCATTCTTGCCGATCACGACAGGGAAGACTGATGACGGAATTTCAGAATAGATCTCATAAGGCTGACTGCGTCTGAGATCCCAGGTCATGCCTGATCCGCGCACCATCGGGCCGGAAAAGCCATACTGCATGATCGTCTTTTCATCGACATAGCCAATATCGACATTGCGCTGTTTGAAAATGCGATTTTCGGTGATCAGGCTTTCCAGTGTGCCGAGAATTGCTGGGAAAGCTTCACACCAGGTCATGATATCATCAATCAGGTCTTGCGGCAGATCCTGATGCACACCGCCTGGCCGGAAATAGGCCGCGTGAAGGCGTGAGCCAGAGGCGCGCTCGTAAAAGCCCATCAGCTTCTCACGCTCTTCAAACGCCCAGGTAATCGGGGTCAGTGCGCCAACGTCGAGAATGAACGTCCCGATATTCAGAAGATGTTCGAGGATACGGCCCATTTCGCAATATAGAACGCGGATGAAGCTGCCGCGGCGCGGAACCTCCAGGCCAATCAGTTTCTCAATTGCCAGGCACCAGGCATGCTCCTGGTTCATCGGTGCGGAATAATGCAGCCGGTCAAAATAGGGCAAGCCCTGGAGATAGGTCTTATACTCGAGCAGCTTCTCAGTACCGCGATGCAATAGACCAATATGGCAATCGATCCGATCAACCAGCTCTCCGTCCAGGTCCATCACCATGCGCAGCACGCCGTGGGCGGCCGGGTGTTGAGGTCCGAAATTGAGCGTGAAGGTCCGATCTTCGTCGGGAACGGATTTCATGTCGTCAGCCATTATGCGCCCTCCTCTTCGGTGGTCGCTTTTTCGTCGCCGGGAATCTCAGACGTCATCCCTTCCCAAGGCGAAAGGAAATCGAAATTACGATACTCTTGCGTGAGTGAAACGGGCTCGTGCACGATACGCTTTTCAAGGTCATCAT
>CAYGUD010000449.1:0-2135 GCA_964352865.1 uncultured Hyphomonas sp. | reverse complement strand
CAGCCGCGCCACATCGCATATGTCACCGGCCCGTCGAGCGCAGCCGATTCCATCCAGCGCCGCGACCAGTCATCACCCGGTCCCATTAAGGCCGAATGGACGCCCCATAGGAGTTGCGCCTGGCGCAAACGCTTCTTGTCGAGTGATCCATATAGAATGGGCTGGCCACCGCGCACTCTGGAGAATTGCGCCAGTCGAAAAATATCGCCAGTCCGCAATGCGAGCGGCGTTTCATTGCGTTCCGCGATCGCCGTCACGGCCTCGGCGGTAGTGTCGACATCATCATACGCGTCGCCGCCGCCATCATACTGAACCAGCGCCTGTCGATAATCATCGGCTTTCTCAACTGCGCGAATGATCCGGTTCATAATCGCCACAGCTGTTGCCGGATGCCGTCCTACGGCGGTTTCAGCGGAGAGCATGACCGCATCAACGCCTTGATACACAGCCGTCGCGACATCGCTCGCCTCGGCGCGGGTCGGCGCCGCATTCTCGACCATGCTCTCGAGCATTTGGGTGGCAACGATGACGGGCTTGGCGGCATTGCGCGAAACCCGGACAATTTTCCGTTGGATCAAAGGCACTTCTTCAGGCGGGAACTCTACACCAAGATCACCTCGGGCGATCATCACCGCATCCGTGGCTTCGATGATAGCGTCCAGATTATCAATCGCTGCAGGCTTTTCGAGCTTGGCGACGATCATTGCCTTGTCCCCAATAAGTCCGCGCGCCTCTTCGATGTCTTCAACGGTCTGAACAAAGGAAAGCGCAATAATGTCCACGCCCATATCAAGCGCAAATGCCAGATCGCTGCGATCCTTTTTGGAAAGCGCCGGCACTGGCAGCGCTTTGCCGCGTACCGTAAAGCCTTTGCGGTCTTTCAAAACACCGGGCAATTCTGATCGCACGCGCGGAGTCTTGCCGGCTTCGATTACTGAAAAGATCAGCAGACCGTCATCAGCCAAAATGGTGTCGCCAACTTCGAGCACGGACAAGATTTCAGGTCGAGGCACGGGAATCGTTTCTGCCGCGTCAGTCTCTTGTCCGACGACCAGGCTATATTCGCCCCTCATTTTTAGTTTCAGCTCACCGCCTGGAAATTTGCCGACCCGAATCTTGGGGCCCTGCATATCCGCCAATACCGCTAAAGGCCGGCCGAGCAATTCCTCAGTCTGACGAATGAAATCATAGGTCTGCTTGTGTTTCTCCTGTTCGCCGTGACTGAAATTGAGGCGAAACACATCGACGCCTGCCTCGGCCAGCAGGCGGATTGCACCCGGTGATGAACTACCAGGTCCGAGGGTCGCGATGATCTTGGCGCTGCGGCCTCTCAACCCTGCGGTTTTAATGCTCATTTCAATTGCCCTTGCCGAGTTCTGCTGCGTCGCGCACTTTGGCCTCGATTCCGGCCCAGTCGCCAGCCTCCATCTCTGCAGGTGATGCGATCCATGTCCCGCCCGCAGCAATGACGTTCGGCAAACTGAGATAATCCATGGCATTGTGTGGTTTGACGCCGCCCGTCGGCATGAAATCGATATGCGGAAGCGGTCCTGCCAGCGATTTCAAGAAGTTCGCGCCGCCAGCCGCTTCTGCCGGAAAGAACTTCTGAACGCCATAACCTTGCTCGAACCGCGACATGGCCTCACTCGCTGTTGAAACGCCGGGCAGGATAACCCCGTCATGATAAGACAGGGCTTTCAAAAGCTCGGGACCTGCGCCTGGTGACACCAGGAAATCGGCGCCGGCCTTGAGCGCGGCATCGACATCGCCTTCTGAGCAAATTGTCCCGGCACCGACCACGAGATCAGGTGCGGCGTTTTTCATTTCAGTAATCACCTCCAGCGCGACAGGCGTGCGCAGCGTGACTTCAGCACTTCGAAGACCGCCGCGCATCAGCGCTATTGCCAATGGCGCGGCGTGTTCCACTTTGGTGACGGTCAGCACAGGGACAATCGGTGCCCCGTGCAAGGCTTCGCGAAAAGTCGCGAGATTGATCATATGTCCAGATCCTCATCAAAATACAGCGCTGCCGCACCGATAAGCGCCGCTTCGCTCGCCATCAAGAGGCGGATAGGAATAGGCTCCATGTAATGGCTCATAGGTCCTCGTTCGAAGAAGCGCGACAGAGCCTCAGG
>CAYGUD010000448.1:0-2137 GCA_964352865.1 uncultured Hyphomonas sp. | reverse complement strand
CGCTGTCACCGCAGCTGAGCACGACCGCGCCGCGATCCGCGTGCATGATATCGGCCTGCACATGCGTGAGCGCGACGGTGTTGTCGGTTTCGAAGTTCATGTCGGCGGCGGCCAGGGCCGAACACCCATTATCGCCGCGATGGTCAATGAGTTCGTGCCTGAGAGCGAAATCCTTGATTATCTCGAAGCGATCATGCGGGTCTATAACCGCTTTGGTCGGCGCGATAACAAATATAAAGCGCGGATCAAAATCCTGGTCACCGAAACTGGCCCGGAAGAATTCACGCGCTTGGTCGAAGAAGAGTATGCCGCGCAGCGAGTCAGCGAAAAAATCGCCCTTCCCCAGGAAGAGATTGATCGCATCAACGCCTATTTCGCGCCGCCAGCATTCGCCAACAAGCCGGAGACCAGTGATGGATTCGAACGCGCCAAAGCCGCTGATCCAGCGTTTGCCAATTGGGCGAAGATCAATCTTCACCCGCACAAAATGCCCGGCTATACCTCCGTCACGATCAGCTTGAAGCCAATTGCGGGTCTGGCAGGCGATGCCACGGACAGCCAAATGGCGGTTATGGCGCATTTGGGCGAAACATACGGTTTTGACGATATCCGCGTCACGCATGCGCAAAATGTCGTGTTGCCGCACATCGCACTGGATGATCTCTACAATGTCTATCGCGAGCTTGATGCCGCTGGCCTGGCGACGGCAAATGAAAGCCTGATCACTGACATGATTGTCTGTCCCGGGCTCGATTACTGTAACCTGGCCAATGCGCGCTCCATTCCAGTCGGGCAGGAAATCCAGAAAGTCTTCGACGATCCGGCCTATGAGCAGGATATCGGCAACCTACACTTGAACATATCGGGTTGCATCAATGCCTGCGGACATCACCATGTCGGCCATATCGGCATTCTCGGCGTCGATCGCAAAGGTGAGGAATATTACCAAATCTCGCTCGGTGGCCGCGCTGATGAAAAAGCCACAATTGGCCAGATTATCGGCAAAGCCCTGCGCTATGAAGAAGTGCCGGGCGCTGTGAAGACACTGGTCGACACCTATCGTGATTTACGCACCAGCGCCGATGAGCGGTTCATTGATGCTGTTGAACGCCTCGGCGTCGAACCCTTCCAGGAGGCGATTTATCAAGACGGCTAGAACTTCGGCTGTCACCCCGGAAAATGCGCAGCATTTATCCGCGGCCCAGAATATACATCGATCGCTGGGTCCCGGCTCTCCGCTGCGCTCCGGCCGGGATGACAAATGTAGGAAATAACAATGCCTCTCATAAAAAACGGCGCTGAAATTGAAGACACATGGACCTTCATCGAAGATGCGAGCGATCTGCCGTCTTCAGGATGTGTAACAGTCCCTTTAGTTAAACTAACAGAAAATGCGGGCGCGCTTTTGGCCCGCAATCAACAAATTGGCGTGCGTTTGTCCCCAGCGGATGATCCGCATGATCTGACGCCCTATCTCGACCGTATTGCCTTGATAGAAGTGGATTTTCCGAAATATACGGATGGCCGGGGATACAGCCAGGCGCAGCTCCTCAGACGCCGCTTGGGCTATGCCGGAGAGCTCCGCGCGGTGGGGCACGTGCTGAGAGATCAGATTCTCTATATGAACCGTTCAGGGTTTGATGCTTATCAGACCACAAGGGCCGACCTACCTAATGTTGTGAAAGCGCTGGAAGAGTATTCCGCGTTCTATCAACCCGCTGCGGATGACCAGGAAACGGTCTTTTCGAGGCGACACTCGAAGGTCTAAGGCTCATGCCCTATTCAGACATCAGTTTGCGGATCGACGAAGACGTAGATCAGCGCCTCACACGCTTGAACGATGAACTTCGCGATGCTTCTGCTCAAACCATTTTGCGCGCCTCAATTCTGCGCGAATGGACGAGTGAGCTGACTTATGTTTCCAGTTTTGGCGCGGAAAGCGCGGTCATGCTGGCGCTGATTGCGGATGTCGACCCGGACCTGCCCATCGTGTTTCTTGAGACCGGCATGCATTTCCCGCAAACGCTGGACTATAAGGAAGCGCTGATTGAGCGTCTGGGTCTGACCAATGTTCGAGATATCCCGCCGTCCGAAGAAGAGCGCCTAGCGGAAGATCCGAAAAACACACTCTCGAAAA
>CAYGUD010000447.1:0-2143 GCA_964352865.1 uncultured Hyphomonas sp. | reverse complement strand
GATCGCTTATCTTGGCTATAATGATTTGCTGAAATCCTATCAGCAGAACGACCTCTTCGTGATGAATGCGGATGGCAGCGAAGCGACTGAACTGGCGGCAGGTTTTGACCGCTCGTTCGAGGCCCTCACCTGGCATCCGAATGGCCGCGCCGTGATTTCGCAAATTGAGAATGCCGGCGTCATCGACCTGGTCTCTGTCTCGCTCGAGGGCGAGGTTGAAACCCTGGTCAGCAATCTTGGCGGCACTTCGATTGGCCGCCCTTATGGCGCTGGGTCTTATTCGGTCTCTGACACGCGCCGTCCGGTGATCGCTTACACAGCGGGCTCACCAGACCGTCCAGCAGAAATTGCGGTCACAGGCCGCAATATCGATGACCGCGTGCTAACCGACTTGAACTCCGATCTGCTTGACCATCTCGACATGGCAAGGATTGAGGAAGTCAAAGTCCCGTCCCGTCATGATGGTCTGGAAATCGAAGCCTGGGTGGCGCTGCCGCATGGTTTCGAAGCCGATGGCTCATATCCGATGATCCTGGAAATCCATGGCGGCCCGTTCGCGATGTATGGCCCGTTCTTTGCCAGCGAAATCCAGCGTTTTGCGGCTGAAGGTTATGTCACAGTCTATGTCAATCCGCGCGGCTCGACCGGCTATGGCGCCGACTTTGCGATGGCGATTGATAAAGCCTATCCGGGCTATGATTATGAAGACCTGATGAGTGTCGTCGATGCCCTGGTTGAGCGTGACTATGTCAGTGCTGACCGGCTGTTCGTCACGGGCGGTTCCGGCGGCGGCATCCTGACGGCCTGGATTGTTGGCAAGACCGATCGCTTTGCAGCAGCGGCGTCTGTGAAACCGGTGATTAACTGGATGACCATGGCGCTGTCCGCAGACATTGCGCAATTTGTCCGCCGCCACTGGATACGCGCCGACCCATGGACCGATCCTGACGCCTTCCTCGATCTGTCACCGATCATGCTGATCGAAAATGTCGTCACCCCAACCATGGTTATGGTCGGTGAGGAAGACTGGCGCACCCCAACCTGGGAAGCCGAGCAATTCTATACCGCGCTGAAACTGAAGGGCGTCGAAACGGCTCTGGTCCGCGTCCCGGGGTCGCCGCATTATATTGCCGGCCGGCCATCCCGCCTGATCGCAAAGACCGACAATATCATGGGCTGGTTCGCCAAATATGATCCGGAAAAGCAAGAGTCGGAAGACTAAACTTCATGGCCCGCGATCTACGTCGCGGGCTTTTTTCTGTCTGCCGAATCCTAAAACAGTCAGGATCTTCGACTACGGCAGGACGGCTCAAATTCGTCGCGTTGGCGTATGTAGGTGACAGGCCGATGCGGCTGTGGCACTTCATAAAGGTACATGGGGACTCAACCGGTCAGGAGAGTGTCCATGTCAAAACTAATCCGCATACTAGCAGCTATATTATTCCTCCAATCCGTCCCCTACGCTCTTGCGGATGATGATATTGATTTGGAGGCAAATCTCACAGGCGTCTGGTTTGGATTGGATGATTCAAGATGTTATGTCCGCCAACACGAACGTTTTCATACACAGCGCGTCTCGATTTTCTGCGAAAATCCATATGATCAATCGAGCTACGTGTTCACTGGAAGCAGATACGATGATGGCGACGGGACAACTATCCGCGGCTACTTGGCCTTTGTGCCGAAGGGAACAAGAGTCTCACGGCGCAGTGCACAGTTCAGTCTAGGCAAATATACGAAGCGCGGCAAAACACCGAGTAAAACGGAAACCGTGAAGGCGCTCTTCCCAATAAGCCGCACAGGTGATGTGTCTGCCGATCCATCATTCATGATGCCGCTCATCCAATCCAATGATCCAACTTACGGCCAACAGATAATAGAATCTGATTTTGGAGTATGGGAAGATCACTACCAGGCGCCCGCAAGTGAGAACTACCTTACAGGAGTCTGGTACGGAGATGACGGTGGCGTTTATTACATAACGCAACGCAACCAATCTATATCTTGGTTTGGTGAGGATCCTCATGGCGCTTGGGCCAATGTTGCCACTGGTCCACGAAGCGTTACCCGAATTACGCTGAATTGGGCCGATGTGCCAAAAGGCCGAAGCCGAGAGAGTGGTGTAATTGATCTACGCGTAGAG
>CAYGUD010000446.1:0-2144 GCA_964352865.1 uncultured Hyphomonas sp. | reverse complement strand
TATTGAAACTGATCAAGCATCCGCGCTGATCCGATCTAGCCACCATTGGTTCATTTGCCAGATCGACTTCTCAAGCGGTGACAGACGCCCCTGTTTAGTGAGCGGGGCATTGAGCCCTTCCCAGACTTTGTCGTTTGCATCGATGTCTTCATGGTGGATGACATTCACCAAGCCAGCGCTGGCCTCCGACGCTTCCTCGAATTCGTCCAATGCCAAATGCGTTTTTGGGGACAATAAGTGGATTTTCAGGAGCATATTATCGGCGCTTTTCGGGAACACTTGATACCAGGCTGCGCCATTGCCCTGAAAGGCGAGCATGAAGTGCGGGAACAGAACGGACGCAAAAAGATCGCGCTTCTGCCAGTCCTCCAGGCCTTCAATTGGCGGCAATCCGGGCGCAGGCTCGTCATGTGCCGATGGCATGTGCAGAATAGACCACGGCCCGGTACTGTCCGGTATCTTTGAGTCGCGCGCATGGAAGATTGGCTCAAATGTTTGGGCGTGTGTGGCAATGTGGTGGTAGGCTTCCATGAAATTCTCGACCAGCACTTTCCAGTTCCATGGACTGTCAAACTCGAGTGTCTTCGTTACGACCATGTCGTCGAGTTTGAAGTTCTCAAAATAGTCAGAATAGTCCGCGACTTGCGGCGCGAAGGGCTCTGCTTCTGGGTCGAGATTGGCCAGGATAAATCCGTTCCAAATTTCAGTTTTGATTTGCGGAAGCTTGCAGTCCTTCTCGGAGAACCCGTCTGCGCCATCCATAAGCGGGGCCCGAATGAGCTGACCGGTCGTGTCATAACTCCAGGCGTGATAGGGGCAGGTGAACAGCTTGCGTTTGCCGTTCCCTTCCGCAATCGGTGCAGCGCGATGAAGGCAGACACGCGACATCACTCGGAACTCACCATCCGTGCCGTGCACCACCATAACAGGTTGCCCCAAGAGGTCGAGCGACATGTATTGTCCAGGCTCGCCGATCTGATCCACGCGGGCGAGTGGTATCCAGCTCTTCCGCATGATCTGTGTTTCTTCGAGCGCAAAAATCTCTTCACTGAGATAGGCTCTTGGCGGCAACGTGTAGGCATCATTTAGCGGCCGGCGCACGCGTTCAATTTCTTCGCTGCTTATATCCGGAATGCGGTCAATCAATGTGGTCATGCTGGGACTCCATCTTTCGCGGGTTCGAGCCAATCGGCCATGCCGAGTTCCGACATGACATAAGCGCGCCAGTCTTCATCATTCGTTGAACGCCACCCGGCCAATACCTCTGGCGCAGAGACCCCAGGTTCATATCGCAGCTTTGGCGCACCACTTGTTGCTGCTTCTAGGATCGTATCGGCGACAAGTTGGGGATCCTCGCCTGCGACTTCGCCTTCCGATGTTGAGGCCACCACCTGATCATTGAACCCATCGTAAGGCGTGCCGCGCGTAAAGAAGCTGGAAGCATCGGTATTGTGCATGCTCATGCCAGTATTGAAGAAGGCCGGGCGAATGGTGCTGACAGAGATACCGAAGCGAGCTGTTTCCATCGCCAGGGCTTCGGCCAATCCCTCCAATGCGAACTTGCTAGCGCAGTAGACCGACTCACCCGGAATGCCGGTGACACCAGCCATGGAAGAAACGAAGATGATTCGGCCGCTCTGTTGTTCGCGCATAACCGGCAAGGCGGCTCGGGTCATATCGGTGGCAGAAAAGAAATTGGTCTCCATAACCTGCCGAATGTGATCTTCGTGCAAAGTTTCGAGCGCGCCAAAGCTGCTCATGCCAACATTGTTGACCAGAACATCAACCCGGCCTGTCATCGCTTTGACTTCTTTGATCACGCTTCGATTTTGGTCCGCGTCCAGAACGTCGTGCTCCAGCACTGTGAGACTGACGTCTTCTTGCATCGCCCAGGCATCAAGGTCGGCGCGCCTCTCAGATGCTCGCCGCATGGTCGCAAATACATCGAAGCCAGCGCGCGCGAGCGTCTTGGCGGTGAGTTGTCCAAATCCTGTCGATCGAGAGCATCCAGTGATGATGGCTGTAGGCATGGTTTCCTCCTGATTTCGAGGGGCGCTGTAGCATAGGTATAATCCAGGAGTCAATTATTTTAGAACGATCGATTTAAATTAGACATTAAGGTCCGATGCCTATAAGACCATCTC
>CAYGUD010000445.1:0-2154 GCA_964352865.1 uncultured Hyphomonas sp. | reverse complement strand
ATATTGACTGCGTGGCCGATCTGTCCAGCGCCCTGGAGACTGAAAATGCCTGATGGTTTTACAACACCTCACACGGCACCACTCGTCGACCAGTTTGGCCGCCACATCACCTATTTGCGGATCTCAGTGACAGATCGATGCGATCTACGCTGCACCTATTGCATGGCTGAGAAGATGCAGTTTTTGCCGAAGCGCGAACTCCTCACAATCGAGGAACTGGCGCACGTCGCGAATGCTTTTGTGGCACGCGGCGTCAAGAAGATTCGGATCACAGGCGGCGAGCCACTCGTACGCAAAGGCATGCCGGAATTGTTTGAACATCTCGGCAAGCAGCTCGGACGCGGCCTCGACGAATTGACCCTGACCACGAATGGCACATTGCTGACGCAGAATGCGGACATGCTCGCACGCAATGGCGTTAAGCGGATAAACGTCTCTCTCGACTCCCTAAACTCAGCGACGTTCGAGAAAATAACCCGGCGCGGAAAACTCGATCAGGTCCTGGCCGGGATCGACGCGGCTCTAGACGCTGGCATTCATGTGAAGATCAACACCGTGGCTTTGAGGCATGATAATGCCGCTGAATTGCCGGATATGATTTCCTGGGCACATAGCAAGGGGATGGATCTGACTTTGATTGAAGTCATGCCACTCGGCGACACTGGCGAAGACCGGATTGACCAATATATTCCGCTGCCAATGATCATGGATGACCTGGCCACCAGGTGGACCCTGGACGACATTGAAGCCCGCGAAACGAATGCTGGTCCATCACGCTATGTCCGTGTTCGCGAGACTGGCGGCAAGCTTGGTTTCATCACGCCATTGACGAATAATTTCTGCGCCGGCTGCAACCGCGTTCGCGTCACTTGCACGGGCCGAATCTATATGTGCCTGGGCCAGGATGATCATGTTGATTTGCGAGCCGCTCTTCGCGACAGCGATACGCCAGATGCGGCGCTGAATGCCTGCCTCGACCGCGCATTGATGAAAAAGCCGGAACGTCACGACTTCAAGATCGATCGTCGCGGCCAAGCGCCGGCCCTGCCGCGTCATATGTCAGTTACGGGAGGTTGAGATGACGACAATTCTCTATTTTGGCCGCCTCTCTGACCTGACAGGCAAAACAGAGGAGGTCCTGACAATCCCGCCCGATGTGGAATCTGCTGGCCAATTGCGGACATGGCTGGACAACCGGTTCGAAACAGAAGGCGCATTGCTGGACCCAACCATCCGGATCGCCATCAATAATGAAATCATTCTCGATACGGAAACGCTGATCGGCGCGGATGAAATCGCTTTGATGCCACCTGTCGGAGGGGGCTAGATTGCTGCGCGTTTCACCCGACCCGATAGATGCATCAGCAGAGCTTCGCACATTCGAGGCCGAAGCCCCGCAAGCTGGCGGCATCGTCACGTTCAGCGGTCAGGTTCGTGATATGGCCGCTTCCGGATACGTGACGTCATTGTTCTTGCAGGCCTATTCGCCAATGACTGAAAACGGCATCAAAGCCGCAATCGCAGACGCCAGGACGCGCTGGGAACTCGAACAGGCCCGCGTCATTCACCGCACCGGCGAGATGCAGCCTGGAGATACGATCGTATTTGTCGCGACTGCTGCCAAACATCGACGCGCCGCGTTTGAGGCCGCAGATTTTCTGATGGATTACCTCAAGACCGAAGCCGTCTTCTGGAAGAAAGAAGACACCGATACGGGAACGCGTTGGATCGAACCACGCGCACAGGATTATTCAGACGCCGAACGCTGGACCAAAAAGGAACACACCTGAGCCATGCCTGGAATTGACGAGACCCTCGACTTCACGCCGGTCCGAATTGCCGTACTGACTGTCAGCGACACACGCACAATCGAAACCGACACCTCTGGCGCGGTGCTGGCGCAGCGCCTTCAAGATGCCGGGCATCATCTGGCCGATCGCAAAATCATCAAAGACGATCCGTCCGCCATTCGCGCTTGTGCGCAAGCCTGGATCGATGATCCGAATGTAGATGTTGTGATCACAACTGGCGGCACTGGCCTAACCGGGCGTGACGTGACACCAGAAGCAATTACACCCCTATTCGAAAAGACAATTGATGGATTCTCTGTGATTTTTCATCAGGTCAGCTTTCAATCGGTCGGCCTGTCGACGC
>CAYGUD010000444.1:0-2156 GCA_964352865.1 uncultured Hyphomonas sp. | reverse complement strand
GGCATATCCCGGCCCAGGCTTCTTGTACGGCCTCTTCCGCCTCGCTTCGATCCTGCACCAGACGCAGAGCCGTGCGCATCAATCGCGGATACCACCGCGCCGCGAGCCGATTAGCGGCTTTGCGGTCGCCCGAACGCGCCAGCGTGACGAGTAACTCGTCATATACGCGTTCAGCATTTTGCCCCGCCATTCACGGCCTCCTGGTCGCTTACATATAGATAGTCGGTCTTCGAGCCAAAAAGGTTCACCTTCACGCTGAGACAGGTCTTAACGTAGTCGCTCAGTTCGGTACGAAGAAGCATCAGACAATCGGTTCGGGAGAATAGAACGTGGAATACAAAGTCGTGGTCATGGGCCGCCGCAGCATTCGCGGCTTTCTAGATAAAGCCGTCCCGAAAGCGCTGATTGAGGATATTCTGAAAATGGCGATGCGCGCGCCAACCTCTCTGAACACCCAGCCCTGGAACTTCTACGTCGTCACCGGTGAACCGCTGGATCAGATCCGCAAAGGCAATGTCGAACGCAATCTCGCCGGTGTTCCTGATTCTCGTGAATTTCGCGGCGGTCCGGGCTATCAAGGCGCTCACCGCGAGCGCCAGATCGGTGTTGCGATCCAATTGTTCCAGGCCATGGGAATTGAGCGGCATGACAAGGAAAAGCGGCAGGATTGGGTGCTGAGAGGGTTTCGACAGTTTGATGCGCCGGTTTCGATTGTCATCACTTATGACAAATCCATTCACGGCTCAGACATTGCGCCATTCGATTGTGGCGGCGTCGTCAATTCTCTCGTCAACGCGGCATGGTCCGAAGGCCTGGGCTGCGTGATCAATTCGCAAGGCATCATGCAATCGCCTGTGGTGCGCGAGCATGCGAATATTCCTGACGATCAAGTGATCATGATTTGCGTTGCAATGGGCTGGCCGGATGAAAGCTTCCCCGCCAATGCAGTCGTTTCGAAGCGAAAGTCGGTCGAAGAAGGCGCCGTCTTTGTCGGATTTGACGATTAAGCGGATCGACCCGCTTTTGCGCGCGCGATTTCCTCGATCCACGGCAAATGTTCGCGGCCGACAAAGATCTGCTCATCGATGACATAGGCGGGGGCGCCGACAATACCGGCATCTTCGGCCTGTTCCATCGCCAGCTCCAGGCTGTGGCGCGCGGTGTCAAAGCCCGCACCATATTCGATCTCGCTCCGATTGATGATCGCACGAACGGTGTCGGCATCATCGAGATCCGCATGATCTTGCCAATAGGCCGCGAACGCCGCCTGGATGAAAGGCAATGGATCGCCCTCTAGGTCAGCGAGCACGCCGAGCGCCAGGTCCGTCACGCCGGGGTGCGGCGGAAATTTGAGATCAATGCCTTGATGGCCGGCATATTTGATTGCCAGCGACCGTTGAGACGCCGCTCTAACCCGGCGATGGCTTTCGCCGACTGTTTCTTCCTTGCCAAGTTTGGGCACATCCCGTTCTACGGTTCGGAACGGCCGCCAGGCAAGTGGCAGAGACAGCCGCGCCGACAAGTCCAAAGTCGGCTTGAGCGCAAGATACGCGGCGGGTGATTTGAAATCGATATAGACCGTCAGCATCACGCAATCTCGTAAGCTATGTCAGGGGCCGCTCCGACGCGCCCGGTCAACGCCCAGCGCAGGTATGGAATATGTTCGCGGCCGAAGAAGATCTCATCGCCGAGCACATAAGTCGGCACACCGTAAATGCCATTCGGGTGAAATTCAGGCTGAAGCGCGTCATGCTGCACGCGCCCTGCCCCTTCAGCGAACGCTGCAAACCCGTCTGCCTCAATGCCCGCAAGGTGCAAACAGGCTTCAACCACGCTGATAGCTTCAATATCAAGCTCCCGGCGCCAGAATGGCGGATAGACGGCTTCGAAATAGGCCCCCAGCCTGTCTCGTGCGGTCTGCATGACCCAGAGAATACCGATATTTGGCAGGGTCGAATCCCAGATCTTTTCAGTACCTTTCAGCATCAGGCCCTGGCGCTCAGCGTAACGCCGGGCATCCCGGTAAGAGTATCGAATGGCGTTCCAGGTTTTTTGGCTGCGCCCTTTTGAGACGACAACTTTTCCGGATTTTTTCTCTGCTGACCCGAGATAGCTTGGAATATCCAGCGTCAAAGGCCGCCAATCGAAACGCACCC
>CAYGUD010000443.1:0-2156 GCA_964352865.1 uncultured Hyphomonas sp. | reverse complement strand
GGGAAGATTTGGCTGCTCGTCTGACACGGCAATGATCAGCAGCCCCATTTGCAGCCCCCAATCCCCGAGGTGCACATCGCCGGTTACGTCATCGCCAAGGAAGCGCATCAAACGGACCATCGTGTCGCCAATCACAGCAGAGCGAATATGGCCGACATGCATCGGCTTGGCGACGTTCGGGCCGCCAAAGTCGATCACGACTTTTTCAGGGTCCGCCGCAGCCCCGCCGCCGGCTTTCGGATCCTTGGCGATAGACGCCGCTTGCTGAGCCAAAGCGGTATTATTGATGGTGATGTTCAGAAAGCCCGGTCCGGCAATATCGACGCGCTCGATGGCCTCATGACCGGCAAGACGCGGCGCGATTTTAGCCGCCAGGTCGCGCGGGTTCATACCGGCTTGTTTTGCGGCGCCCATACAGCCATTGCACTGAAAATCTGCGAGCTCCGGTCGATCAGATTGTTTGATCGCACCCCAGCGCGCTTCAAGACCTTCGGCTTCAAATGCAGCGCTGCACGCGCCCGCCAATTGCGTCGCGAGATCTGTCATATCCAACCCCAATCCCTGAACTATTGTCCCGCATTCAGGCGGAAGCGTCGTCCCTGTTTATTATATTCCAGCTGCGCCTCAGAGAGATCAAACCCGATTAGAACTTCGAAATTGGCCGCCGAAACTGATTCGTCGGCGCGCGGGATAATGATCTGTTGGAGAAGTTCAGACTTTCCTGCGATAGGACCATCCGAGAAATCAGCCTGGACGGTGAAATATTCCTTGTTCAGAACTTTGCCGCTGCGGCGGGTAACCGCGACCCAATAGCTATAGTCGCGACGATTTGAATCAGCGGCCGGTCCTTTGCCAAAAGCAAAGTCAATCTCGACTTCGGCACGCACTGGGTCGGTATCGGAATAGCGGCAATATAGGCGCACATCGACGATTTCGCCGGTATATTCAACATTCGGGAAAAGCTCTTCTTCGCCGTCGAAAACCACAATTCGCGAAGCATGGTAAATCGACCCTGCCGGCGGGCAGGTACCGGAGTTTTGCCGCGTATCGAACGCACTCCCGATACTGGAATTTGACTGACATGCGCCGAGCGCCAACAAAATTGTCGAAAGAGCGAGAATTCGCATATGTGCTGCCTTGATACTCTTGGCCTCGCTGGCGAGGCTATCCATTTATTCCCGAGAGTGTTACCGGGCCATGGCAGGGCACGCAACGCCCTATATGCGTCGCAATCATGAGGACATAGTAAGGTCATGAAGCCGCTGACTATTCTACTCGCCGCCCCGCGCGGCTTTTGCGCCGGTGTCGACCGGGCCATCCAGATCGTCGAGGAAGCTCTGACGAAATGGGGAGCGCCTGTCTATGTTCGCCATGAAATCGTTCACAATCAACACGTTGTGTCACGGCTCGAACAAATGGGGGCGGTCTTTGTCGAAGAGCTTGATGAGTGCCCGGAAGACCGGCCAGTGGTGTTTTCTGCACATGGCGTCCCGAAAGCCGTTCCGGCAGCGGCAGCGGCGCGTGAGATGGTCTATGTTGATGCGACATGCCCGCTGGTCTCAAAGGTCCATGTTGAAGCCGAGCGGCATCATAAATCCGGGCGCGAAATTGTCCTGATTGGCCATGCCGGACATCCAGAAGTGATTGGAACCATGGGGCAATTGCCGGACAATGCCATGACGCTGATCGAAACCGTGGATGACGTTAAATCGTTCGAGCCAAGTGATCCTTCCAATCTCGCTTTTGTCACGCAAACCACGCTGAGCGTTGACGACACCGCAGAAATTGTCGCCGCATTGCAAGCGAAATTCCCGGGCATTAGCGCGCCGCACAAGGAAGACATCTGCTACGCCACAACCAATCGCCAGGAGGCGGTGAAAGTTATGGCAGAGCGTTCCGAGCTGTTTCTCGTAATTGGCGCTGAAACCTCGTCCAACTCGAAACGCCTGGTCGAAGTGGCGATTCGCGCCGGATCAGATGACGCAAAACTTGTTGCCAGTGCGGAAAATGTCGACTGGTCCTGGTTTGAGAATGTCCGCACGCTGGGTTTGACCGCGGGCGCAAGCGCGCCCGAAGATCTGGTTCAGGGATTGATCGCGGCCTGCCGCGCGCGCTTCGACATCACCGTCGAGGAAGTCACCACAGCGACTGAAAGC
>CAYGUD010000442.1:0-2157 GCA_964352865.1 uncultured Hyphomonas sp. | reverse complement strand
CGCAATGTGCATGGCGGTGGGGAACGGTTCGTTTGAGCTTTGGCTCATATTGCAATGATCATTAGGGTGGACCGGGCTTTTGGAACCGATCTCGCCGCCGAGGATTTCAATCGCGCGATTAGCGATCACTTCATTCGCGTTCATGTTTGATTGCGTGCCAGAGCCGGTTTGCCAGACAACAAGCGGGAAATGGTCATCGAGCTTGCCTTCGATGACTTCATTCGCTGCAGTGATAATTGCCTCACCGAGCTTCGTATCCAGCTTGCCGAGCGCCATATTGGTTTCAGCGGCAGCACGCTTGACGATGCCGAGCGCACGCACGAGTGGAAGAGGTTGTTTTTCCCAGCCAATCTTGAAGTTGCCGAGCGAACGCTGCGCCTGAGCGCCCCAATATTTGTCGCCGGGGACCTCGACATTGCCCATCGTATCGGACTCGATCCGAGGTTTTGCGTCCTTATTGCCGAATATACCCATGACCACGGCTCCTTGCTGACCTTGCGAAAACAAAGGCGCGAGGTAGCACGCCGCGCCAAATGCGCAAGCGCCAAGGGGTCACAGCTGGCTAATTGCTGATGGATGAAGACGCCTGAATCGCTTCCGGGGCGGGTTTCCAGACCTGGGTCTGGCAGATAGGTCCGATACAGCCTTTGACTTGAAGGCGGCCATCACCCAGGCGTTTCAGCCGCGAGGAATATGATTTGTCAGCTTCAGGGTCGTAAATCGTGCCGCCGCGCCAGTCCTTGCGGCGTTTCTCGAAGCCTTGCAACATTAACAGACCAAGCACGGGTTCACCGGCTTGCGTCCTCGCCGATTCAGGCGTCTGACCGGGCGCCATCGCAGTTGGATCGATCCATGACACGCGGCCACAAGGGCTGCCATCGCCGCAATCTTCAATCGTCACAGTCGATGTCTGATCCTGGGTTAAAAACACACCAAAAACATCATGACCTTCTTGAGCCTGTGCGCTGATCGCCAAAAGTGCTGCGCCTGCAGCCAATCCCGTCAGTTTCAACATTGGTAAATCCCTCAATTCTCTCCACCTCCCAGTCTTTATGCCGCGATGTGATAGATTTTCCACCTTCACAGACATTAATCCTCGTTTACCTTTGCGGACATGATTCACATGGTGAAACTTTGCGTAGGGGCTGACGATGCGTCAGATGTTGAGCGCTGGCAAAAGCGCCTGATGGAATCTTCGCCTTTGCCTTATCACCATACCCGAATGGTCCCCAAACGCGCGGGTGAGCTCAGTGATGGTGGGTCGATCTACTGGGTGACCAAGGGCATCATTCTGGTGCGCCAGCGTATCCTTGATGTTCGCGAAATCAGCGACCGTGCGGGTCGCAAGGCATGCGAGCTGGTCTTTGATCCCGAGCTCGTCGCAGTCGAACCAACGCCGAAACGCGCTTTTCAGGGCTGGCGCTATCTGAAACCCGAGGACGCGCCGCTGGATTTGAAAAAGGGATCCGGAACGATTGAAATGCCAGCAAACTTACGCGCAGAACTGCGCCAGGCCATGGTCTGGTAGTGGTCTCTAGTGCAGGGCGTTGAGCGCCAATTCGGCGTCACCAGTGCAACTACTCGGCGATGCAGACATGCCAACAGCTCGCGCTGGCGCACGGTGTTGCGCGGCGACAGAAATGACTTCAGCATCCGAAAACATCACAGCCAGCCGGCGTAGCGTATCGCGTTGCTCGATGGTTGCGAACGGTGACTCCAGGTCGGTCAATTGGCTCTCAGACTCAGCCGCCATGCCACGGAAGATACAGCCCAGATCGTGCGGACCGTCGGATTGGTCAATCCAGCGGGCCAGATCTGCAGATGTGCGGCCAAAACGGTAAATATCGAGCGCATAAGTATCGGAGATTTCCGCTGTTTCGCCCATGTCGACAGCCATGATCAAGTCCGTCGTTTCCGTTGATAGGCGCATCGCTTCCATGCCCCACTGACGGGCAAGTTCAGTGCTCGCCTCGGCAGAAAGCGGGGTAATCATCAGGATAAGGCAGGTCAAAAAGCGTTTCATGACAGACTCTGGTTCACTGGTATCCGAGTAAAACCAGCAAAACGCGTGCCATCTCGGCTCCTATTTTTACATGAACGCACCAAATCTGTCAAGCATGTCCGGACCCACACCTTCATACTCGGTAATTTCCCAAT
>CAYGUD010000441.1:0-2158 GCA_964352865.1 uncultured Hyphomonas sp. | reverse complement strand
CATTAGTATCCTGATACTCGTCGACCAGGATATATTTGAACTTGCGATGGAAGTCGGCGAGCAAGTCCGGATTATTCTGGAACAGCGTGATATTGTGGACCAGCAAATCGCCAAAGTCGCAGGCATTGAGCACTTTCAGACGGTTCTGATAGGTCTCATAGCATTTGATGCCTTTACCATCTGCGAACTGATACGCTTCGTCGGCAGGGACTTTGTCTGGCAGCAAAGCGCGGTTTTTCCAACCATCAATCAGGCCAGCCAGAAAACGCGGGGTCCAGCGTTTGGCATCAATATTCGCTGCTTCGATGATTTGTTTGCACAGACGCACCTGATCATCAGTGTCGATAATCGTGAAGCTGGATTTCAAGCCGACGAGTTCTGCATGACGGCGCAGGATCTGTGCGGAAATAGAGTGGAACGTGCCGAGCCAGCGCAGGCCTTCTCCGGCATCTCCGGTGAGTTTCAGCGCCCGCTCGCGCATTTCGCGCGCCGCCTTATTGGTGAACGTCACGGTCAGCGTCTGGCTCGGATATGCCAGCCCCGACCCGATAATATGCGCCAGGCGCGTGGTCAGCACACGGGTCTTTCCGGTGCCGGCCCCCGCCAGCACGAGCAAGGGCCCTTCAGTTGTGAGCACGGCGTCTTTCTGTTCCGGGTTCAACCCGTCCAGATAGTCGGCCTGCGTATTAGCCACCGGCGCGCGCGCGGCGGCCATTTCAGAGATTGAAGGGCGATTCGATTGGGACATATCGAGAATATAGAGGGTTCACTTTAAAATTGTCAGGGGGGAAGTGCGCGACTTGTGGATTGTGGGCTGTCTAAATCAAAACGTGGTTCAGTGCCGTAATGACTTAACCAAAGAAGACTGGGTGTTGGGGGTCGGAAACATGCGCGAACTGGCAGAGCAAACAAAGGGTCCGCGTTACAAACGGTCGGTCTTCGATTTATTTGATGGAATCCGAACTCTACTCTTGCTCGCAATTGCTGGGATCATTGCTCTATTTGACCCCTCACTTGAGCTTGGGCGTACGGGTTGGACGCTGGCGGTTGGTGCGATCTGTCTTCTTGTTATTGCCGCTCAAACCCTTCGTGCTTGGCAGCTGGCGCGTGATCGATCATTGGGCAAACTGCATGAGCTGTTCCTTTATCTGGTCGCCAGCCTGATTGCGGGCTCCGCCATGCTCTACCTTGATCAAACTGGCCCCGTTTCATCTCTCATAGATCTGCGGCTTGGGTCGAGCCAGTCGTCAGAGCTGGATTTGATGGCCATGCTGGTCGCGAGCGTCCTGTTTCTATTGAGTTTTGGTCCCCTGATCTTGGCGTTCATCAGGATTGAGCGTCGCCAGAAACGCGAGAAGAACAGTCAATCCAACATTCTTCGCGATGATATTGTGTCGGTTCCGTCACTGGTGATCACAGCGATCGTCTTGTCTTTTATTTTCACGCTCGCGTGGGCCGCGGGATCTGGCCGGTTTGAGCTCGGACAGCAGATCAACGTGTTGACGATGACAGCGGTCGTTGGTGGCTTTCTGGCGATTATTTTTGTTCCGAACATGGTTCGCGTATGGAACGATTGGATGGAACGGCGCGAGGCGGCCACCGGCCCCGTCACGGCAAATGGGATGGCCGCGTTGCCAATGTCGGTCCTCTCGGGATCCGCGCGCGGTGTCAGCTATTTCGACTCCATCCTCGTCAGGATTTTTGCGCCTTTGTCAGGCGCGACACAAAAAGGATTTATGGTTGCTCACCTCTTGGTGCTGCTCGTGATTATTCCGTTGAGCGCGATGGGGTTCATTCTCGCGGCCCCATTTGGGCTCATTCCTATTTCGCTTGCCGCGCTGATCGCGCTGGCGCTTGGGCGACGTTGGGCCTGGGTTGAGGACGACCGAGAAACAGCGTCCCGCTTGCAATCGACGAGCCCTAAGAAAGCCGACATTAAGGTCGGTTTTGAGAACGATCTTAAAGACGAGGCTTTGCTCGGCTATGCTTCGCTCTTCGTGTTGGTACCGCTCGCCCTCTATCAAATTCAAGGCGTGATGGGCGTGTTTGAAGCGACAGATGCATCGACTGGCAACCCATTCCTCGATTGGCTCAGCTTTTTCGGCGCGGAACTCGCAAAAGCCGTCCCGTTTGTCGATTGGTGGGAGATCTATAATGT
>CAYGUD010000440.1:638-2160 GCA_964352865.1 uncultured Hyphomonas sp. | reverse complement strand
ACGACCAGCCGCGCCGCGATTGGGGTCATAAGGGTAGTTGATATTACTGCCGGAAGAGCGCCCCTCCCCCCAATGCCAAAGGAGTTGGACATTAGAACGCATGAATCCGATCATCGTTTACGAACGGCTACGCGTCAGATCAGCAGGATATTTCGCCGGCTTCTTCGCGCCAGCCACTTGAAAATCGCCTCCGAAAATCTTATTGTTTATCAATAAGAACAAGAAAGGACAAATTCAAATGTGGCTGTTTTTACTATGGTGGTGTGTCGATGATCATATCGCCCGTGCGTTGGAAACGCCAGGCTTGGGTGAGCTGCCGATTTGGGTGCCGCTGATTATTTCTTTAGCGTTTTCGTTCACGTTCAGTCAGTCATCAAAGAACGCTTGATCGACCAAATTCAATCCTAACCAACGCTACCCTCAAGGCTGACCTTCAAAAGGCTCTGCGCTTCCACTGCGAATTCCATTGGAAGCTCTTGTAATACTTCACGGACAAAGCCGTTGACCAGCAAGGCGACGGCTTCTTCCTCTCCGATGCCGCGTTGGCGAACATAGAAAAGCTGATCGTCTGATAGCTTCGTCGTCGTCGCCTCATGCTCGAGCTGCGCGTCCGCGCGTCGGTTCTCGACATAAGGCACCGTATGCGCCCCGCAGCGATCCCCAATGAGCAAGCTGTCGCACTGAGTAAAGTTGCGCGCTTGGTCCGCTTTTTTATTCACTGAAACGAGGCCGCGATAGGTGTTGTCGGATTTCCCGGCGCTAATGCCTTTCGAGATGATCCGCGAGCGCGTGCGCTTGCCGAGGTGAATCATCTTCGTGCCGGTGTCCGCCATTTGACGGCCATTGGTCACAGCGATGGAGTAGAATTCGCCGACACTGTCATCGCCTCGCAGAATGCAGCTTGGATATTTCCAGGTCACGGCTGATCCGGTTTCAACCTGGGTCCAGCTGATCTTTGAGCGCGCGCCGCGGCAATCGCCGCGTTTGGTCACGAAATTATAGATGCCGCCTTTGCCATTCTCATCTCCGGGCCACCAGTTTTGAACGGTCGAGTATTTGATCTCAGCGTCTTCCAGGGCGACCAGTTCGACAACCGCGGCATGCAGCTGGTTTTCATCCCGCATCGGGGCCGTACAGCCTTCGAGATAGGAGACATAAGATCCCTTGTCTGCGACGATCAGCGTGCGCTCGAATTGCCCTGTATTCTCGGCATTCATCCGAAAATAGGTCGACAGCTCCATTGGGCAGCGAACCCCGGGCGGCACATAAACAAACGTCCCGTCAGAGAAGACCGCACTGTTCAGTGTCGCGAAGTAATTATCCGATTGTGGAACCACCGTGCCGAGATATTTCTTCACCAGCTCCGGGTGCTCATGCACGGCTTCCGAAATCGACATGAAAATCACGCCAGCTTTCTTCAGCTCTTCGCGAAATGTTGTCGCGACTGAAACGGAGTCAAACACAGCATCAACAGCGACTTTCGGGCGGTCGCCTTCGGTCCGCGCTTCGATCGCAGTTGCCG
>CAYGUD010000440.1:0-628 GCA_964352865.1 uncultured Hyphomonas sp. | reverse complement strand
AGTTGCCGCCGCGCCTTCGACGCCGAGCAGAACTTCGGCCTCGCGAAGCGGAATGCCGAGCTTTTCATAGGTCTCCAGGATTTCCTTGGGCACGTCATCTATCGACTCATATTTTGCCCCGGCCTTCGGCGCGGCATAAAAATATATGTCCTGATAATCGACCGGCTCATAACGGACCATCGCCCAGTCCGGCTCTTCCATGGTGAGCCAGCGCTCATAGGCTTTCATGCGCCATTCGAGCAGCCATTCCGGCTCGCCTTTTTTATCGGAAATGAATTTCACGATGTCAGGGTTGAGCCCCTTGGGCGCGTACTCGGTCTCAATATCGGTCGCAAAACCAGCCGAATAATTCTCAGATTCCAACGCCTTAGCAGCAGCGACAGTACCTTCATCAATGCTATCTTTGACTTTCACGTCCACGCACTCGTCCTCGTGCTCTTCAATTCCGCCGCAGCAATCCATGCCGTGCTCCTAAATTCCAGTCCCTAATATGGTTCATTTGATCGGACTTTTCACCCCCGCGCGGCAGGATCTCGCCAAAATTCTGTCAGCCGGTCAAAATGGCGGCATGATGCGCCATGTGATCGCCCATGAAACTCGCAATGAAATAATAGGAATGATCATAGCC
>CAYGUD010000439.1:495-2178 GCA_964352865.1 uncultured Hyphomonas sp. | reverse complement strand
TGCCGCGTCCTCGCGTTTTAGGCGACACGCGGCTTGGGCCCCTGTCTCAAGCGGCAAAATACGGAAGACAAGATGGCACTCTCTTTCACTGAAAAGAAACGCATCCGCAAATCCTTCGGCAAAATTCCCGAAGCCATCGACATGCCAAACCTCATCGAGGTTCAGCGCTCCTCATACGAACACTTCCTTCAGATGCATACGCCGCAAGCAGAGCGGACAGATGACGGTCTGGGCGGTGTGTTCAAATCAGTATTCCCAATCGTTGATTTCAACGAACGGGCGTCACTGGAATATGTGAGTTATGAGTTCGAGCCGCCGAAATTCGACACTGAAGAGTGTATGCAGCGCGACCTGACATATGCAGCGCCTTTGAAAGTGCGCTTGCAGTTGGTTGTGTTCGACATTGATGAAGATACAGGCGCCAAGTCGGTTAAAGAAGTCAAAGAACAAGAGGTCTATCTCGGCGATATCCCGCTGATGACCAATAAAGGTACCTTCATCGTGAATGGTACAGAGCGCGTGATTGTTAGTCAGATGCACCGGTCGCCAGGTGTGTTTTTCGATCACGACAAAGGCAAGACCCACACCTCTGGCAAACTGCTCTTTGCGGCGCGGATCATTCCATATCGCGGCTCGTGGCTCGATTTTGAGTTTGACGCCAAAGACATTCTGAACGTTCGGATCGACCGCAAGCGTAAGCTGCCAGCAACAACGCTGTTAATGGCGCTCGGCTATGACGCGGACCAGATCCTCGACATGTTCTACACCCACTCGATCTATCGCCTCGATAAAGCAGGCTGGATCACCGGATTTAATCCTGATGCCTGGAAAGGCGTGAAGCCGACTTTTGACCTGGTTGATGCCAAGTCTGGCAAAGTCGTTGCGCCTGCCGATCGCAAGATCACGGCACTGGCGGTCAAGCGGATCGTTGAAGGCGGAACGGAAGAGCTTCTGCTGCCAACCGCAGCGGTTGATGGCAAATTCCTGGCCCGTGATATTGTCAACCGTAAGACCGGTGAGATTTATGGCGAGTCTGGCGATCTGCTCGACGAAGAGCTTCTGGCCGAACTGCGTGAGCAGAATATCAAGGCGATGGAAGTTCTGAATGTCGACGGTGACGGCCGCGGCCCATGGCTGCGCAATACGCTGAAAGCCGACAAGAACGATACCCGTTTTGAGGCGCTGTCTGACATTTACCGTGTCATGCGCCCAGGTGAGCCGCCAACCCAGGAAGCTGCTGACGCGCTGTTCAATCAGCTCTTCTTTGATGGTGAGCGCTATGATTTGTCAGCTGTTGGCCGGGTGAAAATGAATACCCGTCTGAAAGTTGCGGTATCGGATTATGAAGTCGCGGAAGATACTGTCCGCACACTGCGCAATGATGACATTGTTGGTGTGGCGAAAGTCATTCTTGATCTCAAGGATGGCAAGGGCGACGTTGACGATATCGACAATCTCGGCAATCGCCGCGTGCGGTCTGTCGGTGAGCTGATGGAAAACAATTACCGCATCGGTCTGATCCGCATGGAGCGGGCGATCAAAGAGCGCATGAGCTCTGTCGACATCGACACTGTGATGCCGAACGATTTGATCAATGCGAAGCCGGTTGTCGCGTCTGTGCGCGAATTCTTCGGGTCCTCGCAGCTGTCCCAATTCATGGACCAAACCAACCCGCTTTCAGAG
>CAYGUD010000439.1:0-485 GCA_964352865.1 uncultured Hyphomonas sp. | reverse complement strand
GGCCAGGTGGTCTGACGCGGGAACGTGCTGGCTTCGAAGTCCGCGACGTGCACCCGACTCATTATGGCCGGATCTGTCCGATTGAGACTCCAGAGGGCCCGAATATTGGTCTGATCAACTCGCTCGCGACACATGCCCGGGTCAATAAGTATGGCTTCATTGAGAGCCCGTACCGGAAAGTTGAAAACGGCAAGTTGACCGAAGAAGTTGTCTATCTTTCAGCCATGGAAGAGCAGCTCTACAAAATCGCTCAGGCCAACACGCAGGTCAATGATAAGGGCGAACTTCAGAACGAATTTGCCAATGCCCGTGTCAACGGCGAAGCGATGCTCGTTCTCAAAGAAGACGTTCAATATATGGACGTGTCGCCGAAGCAGGTTGTGTCTGTCGCTGCGGCGCTCATCCCATTCCTCGAGAATGATGATGCGAACCGCGCCTTGATGGGCTCGAACAAGCAACGCCAGGCTGTACCTTTGGTGCAAACT
>CAYGUD010000438.1:0-2182 GCA_964352865.1 uncultured Hyphomonas sp. | reverse complement strand
GCTTTTCTCCTGAGGCGGCTTGATTAGTAACGATAGTGCTCTGGCTTGTACGGCCCTTGCGTGGTCACGCCGATATAGTCAGCTTGCTCTTCAGAAAGCTTGGTCAGCTCCACACCCAATTTATTCAGGTGTAAACGCGCCACTTTCTCGTCGAGGTCCTTCGGCAACGTATAAACTTCGTTGCCATACTCACCGTTGTTTTCATGCAGCGCGATCTGCGCCAGCGTCTGGTTGGTGAATGAAGCGGACATAACGAAGCTTGGGTGACCGGTCGCATTACCAAGATTCACCAGACGGCCTTCGGAAAGAAGTATGATCCGCTTACCATCTGGGAAAGTAATCATATCAACTTGCGGTTTGATGTTAGTCCATTTGAAGTTTTTGAGCGCTTCAACCTGAATCTCATTATCGAAATGTCCAATGTTACAGACGATGGCCATATCTTTCATGTCGCGCATGTGGTCGACGGTCAGGATGTCCTTATTCCCGGTTGCGGTGACAAAGATGTCGGCTTTGGACGCCATCGTATCCAGCGTCTGGACATCATATCCGTCCATTGCCGCTTGCAGGGCGCAAATCGGGTCGACTTCGGAAACGGTGACGCGGGCGCCAGAGCCTGACAGAGACGCAGCAGAGCCTTTGCCGACATCGCCGTAGCCCGCGACAAACGCTGTCTTGCCCGCCATCATAACATCCGTCCCACGACGGATCGCATCAACCAGCGATTCCTTACAGCCATACTTATTGTCGAATTTCGACTTGGTGACGGAATCGTTGACGTTGATCGCCGGGAACGGCAGTTCATTTTTCGCGGCCAATTGGTACAGGCGATTGACACCTGTCGTTGTCTCTTCCGAGACGCCGCGAATACCCGCTTTAATGCGCGCAAACCAGCCCGGTGATTCTGCTATCCGTTTACGGATCTGACGGAACAGAGCTTCTTCTTCCTCTGATCCAGGATTGTCGAGGATGCTTGGGTCTGCTTCGGCTTTTTCACCGATAATCAGGTACATTGTGGCGTCGCCGCCATCATCGAGGATGAGGTTTACAGTCTCGCCATTCGGCCATTCGAAAATGCGGTCCGCGAACTGCCAATACTCATCCAGTGTCTCGCCTTTATGAGCAAAAACCGGTGTGCCGGCATCAGCAATCGCTGCAGCCGCATGATCTTGCGTCGAATAGATATTGCAGCTGGCCCAGCGTACTTTAGCGCCCAGCTTCTCGAGCGTTTGGATCAGCACCGCCGTCTGGATAGTCATGTGCAGCGACCCGGCAATGCGGGCACCTTTCAGAGGTTGGCTTGGGCCATACTCTTCGCGCGCGGCCATGAGGCCTGGCATTTCGGTTTCAGCGATTTCGATTTCCATCCGGCCAAAATCGGCCTGGCTGATATCTGCGACAGCGAAGTCCTGAGACATATCAACGATCCTTTATATGATATTTTTTGGCCATATAGCATGCACCCGCGCTTTGTACAGGCGCGTTTTGCAAATCTCTCTGTTCGCCACTGATTTGTTAATGTCAGCTCCGTCTGGCCAAGACGCGGCGGTTTGACTAAGAGCAGGCCAAACCGACCGAGACGACGAGGGCTAAAATGACTGTTGTAACGATTGAGTCGCTGGGCTGGAAGATTGGAACGCGACAACCGCTCTGTGTGATTGCCGGCCTAAACGTGCTTGAGAATATCGACTTGGCGATCACCGTTGGACGAGAACTGAAATCTGTCTGCGAGGCACTGGGCTTACCCTACATTTTCAAAGCCAGCTTTGACAAAGCCAACCGATCATCCATCACGTCTTATCGTGGGCCGGGCATCGAAAAGGGCCTGCCAATGTTGGCGGAGATCAAGCAAGAGCTTGGCGTTGGCATCTGTACTGATCTGCACGAGCCGTTTCAGGCTGATGCGTTGGCAAAAGTCGCTGACATTGTCCAAATCCCGGCCTTCCTCTGCCGTCAGACCGACTTGGTCGTTGCAACGGCAAAAGCTGCGGGCAATTCTGGCAGCGCCATTCAAGTCAAAAAGGCGCAATTCCTGGCCCCTTGGGACACCAAGAATATCGTCTCGAAAATTGGCGAAGTGCTTCCAGGAGACAGGGTCATTCTGTGTGAGCGCGGCTCCAGCTTTGGTTACAACAATCTCGTCGTCGACATGCTCGGAATTCAGCAAATGCAAGCGCTTGGG
>CAYGUD010000437.1:0-2196 GCA_964352865.1 uncultured Hyphomonas sp. | reverse complement strand
GGACCTTTCAAAAGCGACTGGCCGCGTAAGCCAGGTTATCGGCGCTGTTGTCGACGTAGAGTTCGATGGCGCCCTTCCCGACATTCTGAACGCTCTGGAATGTGAAAACAATGGCAACCGCCTGGTCCTGGAAGTAGCCCAGCACCTCGGTGAGAACGCTGTTCGCACAATCGCCATGGACTCGACCGAAGGTCTGGTTCGTGGTCAGGCCGTCGCGGACCTCGGTGAGCCCATCATGGTTCCTGTTGGACCTGCCACACTTGGCCGGATCATGAACGTTGTGGGTGAGCCAATTGATGAGCGCGGCCCAGTTGAGACTGAGCTTCGCGCACCAATCCACGCGCCAGCGCCTGCTTTTGTAGATCAGTCAACCGAAGCTGAGGTTCTGGTTACCGGGATCAAAGTTATCGATCTGCTCTGCCCATACACAAAGGGTGGTAAGATTGGCCTGTTCGGCGGTGCCGGTGTTGGTAAGACCGTTCTCATTCAGGAACTGATCAACAACATTGCGAAACTGTTCGGTGGTTATTCTGTATTTGCTGGCGTTGGTGAGCGGACACGTGAAGGCAACGATCTCTATTACGAGATGCAGGACGCAAACGTGATCGACCTCGAAGGCGATAGCCGTGCGACCCTGGTCTATGGCCAGATGAACGAGCCTCCAGGCGCGCGTGCACGTGTGGCGCTAACCGGTCTCGCGCAGGCTGAGTATTTCCGCGATGTTGAAGGCAAAGACGTTCTGTTCTTCGTCGACAATATCTTCCGCTTTACGCAAGCTGGTTCTGAGGTGTCCGCGCTGCTCGGCCGTATTCCGTCTGCTGTGGGCTATCAGCCAACACTGGCGACCGATATGGGCGGCCTGCAAGAGCGGATTACGACGACAACCAAGGGTTCGATTACTTCTGTGCAAGCGGTTTACGTGCCTGCGGATGACTTGACCGACCCAGCGCCAGCGACCTCGTTTGCGCACTTGGATGCGACAACCGTTCTGAACCGTGCGATTTCGGAAAAAGGCATCTATCCTGCTGTGGATCCACTCGATTCCACCAGCCGGATCCTGGATCCACTGATTGTTGGCCTCGACCACTACAATGTTGCGCGTGGTGTCCAGGAGATCCTGCAGCGCTATAAAGAGCTGCAAGACATTATCGCCATTCTCGGCATGGACGAGCTGTCTGAAGAAGACAAACTCGTCGTGGCGCGCGCCCGTAAAGTTGAGCGCTTCCTGTCACAGCCGTTCGATGTTGCTGAGGTCTTTACCGGCTCACCAGGTGTTCAGGTGAAACTGGAAGACACAGTTGCTGGCTTTAAAGGCCTGATCGAAGGTGAGTATGACCATCTTCCAGAGCAAGCCTTCTACATGGTTGGCTCTATCGATGATGCGAAAGCCAAAGCTGAAAAAATGCTGGCTGACGCCGCTTAAGCAAACTGATTTTGGCCCGCTTCGGCGGGCCGAACCCTCCAGACGAAAGCTCGCCTCATGGCTGACAAACTGCATTTCTCACTCGTCTCACCTGCCCGGGAATTATTCTCTGGCGAAGTCGATCACGTGATTGCACCTGGTTCTGACGGTGAGTTTGGCGTTCTTGTGAACCATGCGCCATTCATGACAACCTTGAAAAATGGCGTCGTCCGCGTCGAAGACAATGGTGAGACGACAATGCGCCTGTTCGTGCGCGGCGGGTTTGCAGATGTAACCCCGGCTGGCCTGACTATTCTGGCAGAAGAAGCGGTTAATCTGGACAGCGTCTCTGTTGAGAGCGTCCAGAAAGAATATGACGAAGCGCATCGCGAACTGCTTGCCGCGGGCAAAGACGGTCACCCTGCTCTTGCAGAGCAAGTCGACTATCTCGAAAGTCTGAAAGCCGCCCTGGTCAACTAGACCGGGCGTTTATCCAAACACAGCAATCGTTTGCCGTCCGACGAGGATTGGGTCGCCTTGGCGATTCCACAGCCGCATGGATTGGCTGGAATAACCATCTTTGGCGAGTTGCGCCGTGTGTTGCGCAAAATACCAACCTTCCGGGTCGGTGACGATCGTATCGGTCATGAATTCAGCCATCCACGTCATCGAACTGATCCGCAAAGGCTGCGTGAACATCGACATCACCGCAGGTCGCGGCGCATCACCTATTGCCACCACCGCTCTCGCGTCCTCGGCTGTTTTCGGGTCGCGAAGGCGCATCCACAATCCGA
>CAYGUD010000436.1:0-2198 GCA_964352865.1 uncultured Hyphomonas sp. | reverse complement strand
CAACGAGACCCGCAAGCAGCAAAGACTGCAAATGGAAAATTTGCGGCACAATATGGATGCGCAGAGTGTTGGCTTGGGCAATACGTGTATCGATGTGCTCAATCGCGCGGCCATGTTCGCGCGTACGCGCCAGCATCAGACCAATGATGCCAGTTTCCTGCAGAACCGGGTCAACATGTTGCTCGCCATCTCGTCTCTGGTGGAACGCGGACGCTTATTCTTCCCGAACATAGATCCGCACAGCAAAGGCAGTGAGAAAGAAGGGGCTTATCGCGGCTCCCGGCCACCTATCCTGGATGCGCTGATGTTTACTTATTATGAAATTGAAGCGCTCAGCCGACAAGGCGGGCCAACGGCCGACAATAGCGCCGAATTTATCGACGATTGCCGACGCTTGCTGGTGTCAGAACTCCAGGCGCATTTGGACCCGCATCGCCGAGACGCCATTATTGATCGCTATGATGATCAGCGCCTCGATCATCGCGCTGAAGCTATCACGCGTGCCAATACACTGAAATCACTATTAAAATCACGACGTCCTGGAATAAATCTCAGCGACCGCAAGGAGACCGTGCAGTGACTGACCGTCCAGCCAGCGCCTATGATATGAGCCATGTAGAAGAGGTCGATGAACGCCGTACACTGGCGGTGATCGTCGATAATGAGCCCGGCGTGCTCGGCCGCGTTGTGGGCCTTTTTTCGGCGCGCGGATACAATATTGAGAGTTTGACAGTGGCGGAAGTTGACCGTGATCGACACCGTTCGCGGATTACTATTGTGACGACGGGCTCGGCCCACACGCTGGAACAGATCGAAGCGCAATTGCTGCGTCTTGTGCCGGTTGCGAACGTTACAGACATCACCAAATCTAAGCGCGGTGTTGAACGCGAACTGGCATTGATCAAAGTCGCCGGCGAAGGCGATAAACGCGTCGAAGCCCTCCGCATTGCCGAGATCTTTCGGGCCCGTGTCATTGATACGACGAATAAGAGCTTCATTTTCGAACTCACGGGCGCCAGCGACAAGATCGATCAATTCTGCGCCTTGATGGATCCGCTAGGATTGGTCGAAGTCAGCCGCACCGGCGTCTTGTCGATCAAACGCGGCGCTGAAAAGGGATGAGCCGCGCCTTCGACCGCGATGTCTGGGCGATTTTCGGAATGCCCCTCGACAATATTACGCTGGATCAGGCTGCGCGCCTGGTCGAGCGCGCGGTTGAGATGCGTGAGCGTCTGTCCTTCGTCACGCCAAACATAAACTGGATGGTTCGGGCCCTGAAAGAAGATGTCGCGATGCACCAAATCATAAATGCCGATTTGAGCTTGGCGGATGGTGCCCCCGTCGTTTGGCTGGCGCGGCAATTGGGTATGCCACTCAAGGAGCGCGTCGCTGGCTCTGACTTGTTTGAGCGCTTGCGGCAGCAGCAATCAGATACTGCAACGCCCATTCGGGTGTTCTTTTTTGGTGGCCGAGACGGCGCCGCGCAAGCAGCTCATCAGGTCCTGGAGCGTGAAAACGGCCGCATGGTCGCCGCTGGCTGGCACAATCCCGGCTTCGGCGATGTCGAAAGTATGAGCGGCGAAGACGTGCGCACAAAAATCAATGCAGCAAAACCGGATTTTCTGATCGTTTCGCTCGGCGCGGCGAAAGGTCAAGCGTGGATTGAGCACAATCAGGCAGCGCTCGAGGTCCCTGCAATTGCGCATCTCGGGGCGGTCGTCGATTTTGTTGCGGGGTCGATCAAGCGCGCGCCGCGATGGACGTCGCGCATTGGGCTCGAATGGATCTGGCGAATTCTCGCTGAACCATCGCTGTGGCGACGCTATTGGAACGACGGAAGCGATTGGATCAGGCTCGTTTTCGGGCGTCTTGGCACTTTGAAACGGGCATCGGAAACCGGCCCAAATGCCTCTCCAGTGACAGCCCAACAGACAGACACCGGACTTAAACTGACGGGTGATCTTGTGCGCGCTCACAGAGATACACTCTCCGCTACGCTCAAAGCAGCTTTGAAAAAGCCTGGCGACTGCGCCCTCGATTTGACAGAAGCCGGCGCGATTGACGCTTCTGCGCTGGGGCAGGTCAGACTGTTCGAACAATGTCTAATGCGGCGCGGTGATGGCCTCGAAATTCTCGCTTCAAAAACGAACAAACCGGCCATGATGGCCGCGAATATGACCCTTCAAGGAGTATTGTAG
>CAYGUD010000435.1:0-2211 GCA_964352865.1 uncultured Hyphomonas sp. | reverse complement strand
CACCTCATACAGCCAACGGAAGCGCCCGTCTACCGCGCCGTCATTGAGCAGGAAAACCCAGACCTGATCGTTCCCGAAATCGAGGCCATTGCAACCGACGAACTTGCCGCAATCGAGGCGGAAGGCCTGGCCAAAGTAATTCCGACGGCGCGGGCCACACAATTGACTATGGACCGTGAAGGCATTCGCCGCCTGGCGAGCGAAACACTTGGCCTCAAAACCAGTGCCTATGCCTTTGCCAGTGATGCTGAAACACTCGCCAGCGAAGCCGATCGAATTGGCTACCCCGTCTTCGTAAAGCCGGTCATGTCCTCTTCTGGAAAAGGCCAGTCAAAAGTCGATAATGCCGCAGATATCGGCGCGGCCTGGCAGCATGCCCTCACCGCTGGGCGCGGCAATCAGGTGCGTGTCATTGTCGAAGGCGCGGTCGATTTCGATTATGAGATCACTCTGCTCACAGTCCGGCACGCTGGAGGCACGGATTTCTGCGCACCGGTTGGTCATCGCCAGGAAAACGGCGACTATGTCGAAAGTTGGCAACCACAGCCGATGTCAAAGGACGCCCTCCAAACCGCGCAGAATATGGCGCGCAAAGTCACGGACGATATTGGCGGATACGGCGTGTTTGGCGTCGAACTGTTCGTCAAAGGCGACACTGTCTGGTTTTCAGAAGTCAGTCCGCGCCCGCATGATACCGGTCTAGTGACGCTCGCCACACAGGACCAGAGCGAGTTTGCACTTCATGCGCGCGCCATTCTTGGCTTGCCGGTCGATACAACGCTCAACCGGCCAGGGGCGAGCGCCGTGATCTATGGCGGCGTGGAGGCCGTAGGTGTGGTGTTTGAGGGCGTCGCCGAAGCATTGTCCGAGCCCGGCACGCAAGTGCGCTTGTTTGGAAAACCGATCTCCTATGCGACGCGCAGAATGGGGGTCGCGATCGCGCATGCGGACACAATTGAAACGGCGCGAGTGAAAGCCACCCGCGCCGCAAACTCTGTCAGCGTGGTTGAGACCTAGTTCTCGATCTCGAAGGTCAGACCAGCTTTTTCTGTCAGGCGTTTCACAAGATGTCCGCCCATAGCCGGGGCCGGTGTCCAGATCCCGCCTGGCGTTCCAGTATCGTCCTTGACCAGACAGATGGCACTTTCAGCAATCATCTTGGACGTCGAACCATAGCCCGGGTCCTTGTCACCCGTGACGCCGCCGATAATCACTTTGCCATCGGCGCTGGTGCCGTGGAACATCACGTCGTAGAAGCCCGCCTCACGCTCTTCAGGGCTTGGCCCCTCGCCTGGTTTAGGGCCGTCATCGCCGCCCATCATATCCATATTGGCCACGGCTTCGGCAGCGGCTTTGCCCTGGTCACCCGGGCCCGTGAGCATCATTTCGTCATAGACAAAATCCTTGCCATAGCTGTGTCCCATCAGGGCGTTTGAACGATGCACATTCTTGGTATTGATCGAGGCCATGATGAACGGCGCAGACCAGCTGCCAATGTCAGTATCTTCAATCGGTTTCATACCATGCGGCTGATCCGGACCTTGGAAGCCCATGGTCAAGCTGAACGGGTTTTGCAGAACGCTGAGAATAGACGGGTCTTTTCCGACTGAGGCCATGGTCGCCTTGAAGCTCGCAGCGGTTCCGCCAGAGAACGTCCCCTGCATTTTGCGAACCCGGCCTTTGATGCGTGGGACTGGCGCACCGAAACGTTCTTTCGCGGCTTCTTGTGTGAACCAGACCCCAAGATCGAACGGGATTGAGTCAAATCCGCAAGAGAAGACGATCCGCGCGCCGCTGGCTTGTGCCGCGCCTTCATACTTCTCGATCATTTGATGCATCCAGGCGGGTTCGCCGCAAAGATCGACATAATCGGTGCCAGCTTCTGCGCAGGCCGACACAACGTCTTCGCCATAAAGCTGATATGGCCCGACCGTCGTGCAGATACATCCGGCCCGTTCAGCCATGGATTTCAGATCTGCCGGATTGTTGGCATTTGCGACCACCAAAGGTGTGTCAGCAGGCGCGCCGATCTCATCGCGTACCGCAGCAAGCTTGTCTGCACTGCGGCCGGCCATGGCCCATTTCAGGTCCCCGCCAACGCCATAGGCCTTGGAAAGATATTCTGCGACCAACCTGCCAGTATAGCCGGTGGATCCGTAAACGATGACGTCAAATTCGCGGCCAGTAGCCATGGCACCCTCCTGTTTGTGT
>CAYGUD010000434.1:0-2225 GCA_964352865.1 uncultured Hyphomonas sp. | reverse complement strand
GACGGAGCCTTCGCGGCGCCGCGGCGGGCGAGCGCTCGTTCGAGTGCTTCGGCGCCGATCGTTCCGGGGTCGGGCACGTCGGCGCGGTGGGCGGCGCCGGTGAAGCGGTAGGCCTCGGGGCGCTTGTCGCCCGCGTCCTTCACGCTGACCGTCGCACCGAAGGACAGCGACGTGTGCTCGCCCGTGCCCTCGAAGCCGTCGGCCGCGGCGCGCGCGAACAGCACGTGCCCGTCCGAGTGGTACGCGGTCGCGCTGCCGACGGCGGCGTCGGCGCGCGCGGCGGAGCAAAATGTGAATTTGAACGCGAGCTCGGTTTCGAAGCCAAGGCGTTCATAGTCGACCTGACCCGCGATGCTGAGCTGGTGATTACCAGCACGTCCGGCAAAGATCGCTATGAGCGGGAAGTGATCACGCTGTCTGCAAATGGTCAGGATGTCGCTCAAGCGGGTGTTGCTGCCGGGCATTTGGGGGACTGGCCGCATAAAGGCCGCCGGGCGCTCAGCAAAAAGCCTGACTGGTGCGGGCTGAGCGGTAGCTAAAGCCGCCTCATCAAACGCGACAACAAGCCCGGCTTTCGATTGGCCGGTGCCGTGCGTGTATGCGCTTCAGCATGCGCTTCGACTTCGGCATCGTGCCGACCGTGCCAGATTTCCAGATCTTTGGCGTCATCAATATCAATCAGTTGCGGCAGGATGCCGACTTTGGCGGTTTTCGGAAGGTTCGCCCAGACATCTTCCATCGCGTGGGGCCCGGACCATCGAACATTGTGAAACGGGCTTTTTGTACGAGCGGTTTTGTTCAGGCCAAACAGCCAGAAGCCACCATCTGGGGCCGGGCCAAACACGGCATCATGACGGCTGAGGGCTCGGATGGCCTGGCGCAGCAGCGCCGTGGAAATGTCCGGGGCGTCGCTGCCAATGAACAGGACAGGGCCGGCCGGAGCTTCGCGCAACCCTTTGCTCATCCGGTCGCCGAGCGTGCCGCGCCCTTGGCTTCGGCGTTCCAGATGAACCGGCCAGACGCCGCCAAGCGAGCCGCCTAACTCCTTGTCAGGCGCGGAGTAGAGCACAGTATCCCAGGGCCCGCGCAGAGCGGCGCGCAATGTCCTGGCCTGGATCGCGGTCGCAATCCGCCGCGCGGTCACGCTTGAACCCAAACTCTTGGCCAGCCGCGTTTTCGACAGGCCAATGCGCGGTGGCTTTGCAAAGATCAGCACTTGTGGCCGCTTCATCGTATGATCTCGATGCCGATCACCCGGTCTTGCGCGTCAATATCCAGGACGATTTGCATACCGCGCAGCCGCTCATCCAGCGCGAACACATCAATTGACCGGGCCACGCAGCCTGGTGTCCCGGCACCTGGATGGTCCGGCAAGTAGACATATCCGGTTTCCAGTTCTTCGTCCCAACTTGCATCCAGCGACATGTCTGCCCTCCTAGCAATTCGTGTCGGCGTCTAGCGATAGAGCTTTGCCAGACGTTCTGGCGCTGCTCCCAGCAGATATCGTGTGATAAGGTAAGTATTTTGCCAAGAGCGTTTGCGCCAGCCATCGCGGTCATATTTAGAGGCATCGGTGCGCGCTTCGGCGGACAAATGCGCAAGACGCTTTTTGCCGATCGCGCGAACGATCTGAACGTCTTCCATGAAGGTTGTGCGTGGATAGCCGCCGACCTCCTCGTACAGCTTGCGGGAGACCAGCAGCCCCTGGTCGCCATAGGGCAGACCGAGTGCTCGGGCCCGCCAATTCGCCCGCCGCGCAACTGTCTTGGCCATTGGGTGATCAGAACGAAAGGCGAGGGCGAAAGCGGCGGCTTTGTCTCCGCGCTCAGTGATATGATCTTTCGTGCGCTCCGCCCAATCGCGAGACAGCGCCGTATCCGCATGCAGGAAGAGCAGCCAGTCACCACGTGCCTGCTCGGCGCCATAGCGCAACTGCGCGGCGCGGCCTGTTTCCGGCGCGGTCAGGACAGTTGCGCCAGAGCCTTCCGCGATGCGGCGTGTCTGGTCCTCGCTGCCGCCATCAACCAGGATCACTTCGCGGATGATGCTGGATTCGAGACCAGGCATGAGCGATGTCAAGCACAGCGGCAGGACCTCTTCAGCATTATAGGCCGGAATGATGATGGAGAGCGGCGCGGGCATCTAAACCTCGACGCCCATCTCTTTCAGCCGCGCTTGTACCAGCAACAGATCCCGCCAGGCGCGGCTTTTGTCCTGGGGGCGGC
>CAYGUD010000433.1:0-2227 GCA_964352865.1 uncultured Hyphomonas sp. | reverse complement strand
CTGTCAGACTTGCAAGGCGCACGCGACAAACTTAGCCTCGCTCGGGAGCAACTCGCCGTTTTGTAAGGAATTCGCTATGGTCCGTATCTTTCTCGCCGCCCTGACGGTCGCTGTTACAGCCTGTCAGACCCCAGCAGGAACAATTACGGAGGATGCCATGCCCGCAACCGCAGCTGAACCAGTCGAGTGGCGTCTGGTGATCCATGGCGGCGCCGGAATAATCCTGCGCGAGAATATGTCAGCAGAGCGTGAAGCAGCCTATACGGCCGCGCTGGAGACCGCTTTGGAAGCCGGCGCGGACGTGCTCCGCAATGGCGGAACTGCGGTTGATGCGGTGCAGGCGGCAGTGATCCCAATGGAGAATGACCCGCTGTTCAATTCCGGTATCGGCGCTGTGTTTACCGCGGCCGCCGAGCATGAGCTTGATGCCTCTATCATGAGCGGTGATCAGCGCGATGCCGGGGCTGTCGCTGGCGTGAAACGAGTCAAGAATCCGATCCTCGCGGCGCGCGCGGTGATGGATCAGTCAGAGCATGTCATGTTTGCTGGCGCGGGCGCTGACGGATTTGCTGAATCTGTCGGGCTGGAAATGGTCGACAATAGCTATTTCGATACGGATCGCCGTCGTCAGTCTCTTGAGCGCGTGCTGCGAGAGCGGACGCGGACAGATGCAGATCGGCACGGCACGGTCGGTGCTGTCGCGATCGACATGAACGGCAATCTTGCGGCTGCGACGACGACGGGCGGGATGACGGCCAAGGCAGCCGGGCGGATCGGTGACTCGCCTCTGATTGGCGCAGCGACGTACGCCGAGAACGGAGTCTGCGCGGTCTCGGCAACCGGGCATGGCGAGTATTTCATTCGCGTCGCCGTTGCCAAAACGATCTGTGCGCGGGTTGATCTGGCTGGAGAGAGCATTGGCGTTGCAGCTGAAAACGCGCTGGCGCAAGTTGCAGAACTTGGCGGTGATGGCGGCGTTGTCGTAATCGATGGACAGGGCCAGTATGAGTATGTTTTCAACTCAAAAGGCATGTATCGCGGCATGATCGACCCGAACGGCATGGAAACTGCCATTTTTGAGCAAGAATAACCCTTTTTGTGTGGGTGACAGGTATGGACTGAGCGGCTAAGCGTCAGCCCAGTAAAGGAATATCACAATGAGCAAAACCTGGGACAAATCCAAAATGCCTTCTCGTCATGTGACGGAGGGTCCGGCGCGCGCGCCGCATCGCAGCTATTATTACGCAATGGGCCTGTCGACCAAAGACATTAAGAAGCCTTTTGTCGGCGTCGCCAGTTGCTGGAACGAGGCTGCGCCTTGTAACACGGCTTTGATGCGCCAGGCACACGCTGTCTCAGAAGGGGTCAAAGCCGCTGACGGTACACCTCGCGAGTTTTGCACAATCACAGTGACTGACGGCATTGCCATGGGTCATGAGGGGATGCGCTCGTCGCTGGTCAGCCGCGACTGGATTGCTGACACGGTCGAGCTCACCATGCGCGGACATTCCTATGACGCGCTGGTTGGCGTGGCGGGTTGTGACAAGTCCCTCCCGGGTATGATGATGGCGATGCTCCGCCTGAACGTGCCATCTGTCTTCCTGTATGGCGGCTCAATCATGCCGGGCAGTTTTGAAGGCCGGGATGTGACCGTCCTCGACGTGTTCGAAGCGGTTGGTGCACATGCGGCAGGCTCGAATGATATGGACAGCGAAAAGCTTCGCGCGCTCGAGAAAGTCGCCTGTCCAGGTGACGGCGCCTGCGGCGGACAATTCACGGCTAATACGATGGCGTGTGTGAGCGAAGCGATTGGCCTGGCGCTGCCGCTTTCATCTGCGATGCCAGCCCCCTGGACAGACCGCGACGGCTATGCCCGCGAATCCGGGCGCGTCGTCATGGACCTGGTCGCCAATAATTTACGGCCGCGCGAGATTTGTACGCGCGAAGCGTTCGAGAATGCTGCCATCGTCGTTGCCGCAACAGGCGGGTCGACCAATGCTGCGCTACACTTACCAGCCATGGCGCATGAATGCGGGGTCGAGTTCACGCTCCGTCATGTCGCCGAAACATTTCAGCGCACACCATGGATCGCAGATCTGAAGCCAGGCGGAAATTTTGTCGCCAAGGATTTCGGGGAAGCCGGCGGTGTTCCAATGCTGATGAAGACGCTGATGGATGAGAAGATCATCAACCCGGATTGTCTCACGGTCACCGGTAAGAGCTGGGG
>CAYGUD010000432.1:0-2230 GCA_964352865.1 uncultured Hyphomonas sp. | reverse complement strand
GCTTGATGTGACGCCACTGTCGCTTGGTATTGAGACTCTTGGCGGTGTGTTCACACGCCTGATCGATCGCAACACAACGATCCCAACCAAAAAGTCGCAAACCTTCTCAACCGCTGAAGACAATCAGCCAGCCGTGACCATCCGCGTGTTCCAGGGTGAACGCGAAATGGCGGCGGACAACAAGAATCTCGGCCAGTTCAATCTGGAAGATATTCCGCCAGCGCCGCGCGGTTTGCCGCAAATCGAAGTCACGTTCGACATTGATGCGAACGGTATTGTCTCGGTTGGCGCGAAAGACAAAGCGACGGGCAAAGAGCAACAAATCACCATTCAAGCCGATGGCGGTCTCAATGACGCTGACATCGATGCGATGATGAAAGACGCTGAAGCCAACGCCGAAGAAGACAAGAAACGCCGCGATCTGGTCGAAGCCAAGAATAATGCTGAAAGCCTCGCCCATCAGACTGAGAAGCAGCTCGAAGAGCATGGCGACAAAGTCAGTGATGAGGTCAAGAAAGAGATCGAAGACGCTGCCGCAGCCCTTAAAACCTCTGCTGAAGGCGAAGACGATGCAGAGATCCAGGCCAAGCATCAGGAATTGATGACGGCAGCCATGAAGCTCGGCGAAGCGATCTATGGCGCGCAGCTAGAAGAAGCTGCGAGCACTGACGCGGCGGGTGATGCTGCTGCGGAAGACGGCGAAGACGTGGTTGATGCCGACTTCGAAGAAGTCGATGACGAGAACCGCCAGAGCGCTTAATTGCCTCTCATCGCGGATCGCAAAGATCGGCCCTAAATCAGAAAAGCCCGCGCTGAAAAGTGCGGGCTTTTTATGTTAGGGAGGCGAGACCCGCAGACCAAAACGGTCGCCATGGGCGTCGAAGACATAAGCTTAGCAGCTGTTGCTAGAAGCTTGCACGGCGAAAACAAGTAAGGTGTACTGAGACATGTCTTCCGAGCTTGCCGAGATAAATGTCCGAGCCTGAGCGTTCAATCCCAATGGCCGAAGACCCGCGTCGGTTTGAGAAAGTCAGCCCCGGGTCAGGAGCCATCACGATTGAACTTATGGACTATGTCAAAGACGCCAAAGAGTTGCGGCCCCTCTTGATATTGAGTTCGATCGATTTTCCGTTTCCGCCTTCGGTCGAGTTTTGTGAAACTATGAAGAATAACGGATTTCGAGTGGTTTATATTCGCCGGCTTGGATTTGGCGAGACTCCGGGATTGCCGCACCAGCTTTTAACAGAATCCAATGTTAAGAATGGCGCCGCCATGATGGCTGAGGTAGCGGTGATCATGCGGGTTATCGCGGTGATGGGCCTGGAAGATATCGTTCTGTTGGGCATCAGTAGCGCCAATTCTATCTGCTATCGCTTGTGTCAGACTTGTTCAAGAATCAGCTTTACCGTCTTTTCCCATCCAATCTTCAATCAGAATACCATTGAGACGGTGCGCCCGGTTTGGATTCAACCGATCGCACGTCAGATTCTCCTCACCAAGCAAGGCTTTAAACTGGCGGCCCGAGGGCTCAGATTTAAAATCAAGCGCAATCCGACCTCCTTTTACGATGATTTTTACGCCAAAAGTTCAGCTGATTTGAAGTACCGAAAGGACAATGAAGAAGACTTCCTTGCCGCAGCCAAATTTATGGCGGAAATCGCCGCAGAAACCCTGTATTACGAGGTGTTTCACACTTTGGCGCATGATACTTTCCTAAGAGATGGACTGTTTCTCAATGTTCCGTCGGTGGCTTTGGTGGGAAGTGAGACGGCGCCAGAATGGCTCAAAAATGCTGAATCGGAGGCGAACCGTCTCAAGGTGCCATTTGTTAAGGCGCCTCGGGGCGGAATTTTCACCGCCTATGCTTCTCCAGAGGCGCTTTTGGAAGTGATCAATACCCACATGGTCTAAATTCATCTGCAGAATTTCCACTCCTGACCAAAAGCGGCGTCACTCCTCCCCAAACAACCCGCCCTGGGATCCTTCCTGCGGGGCCGGTAGTCCGAGGCGCTTATAGGCCAACGGTGCAGCAACGCGGCCGCGCGGGGTGCGGGCGACATAGCCTTTCTGCATCAGGTAAGGCTCGATCACGTCTTCGACCGCGTCGCGGGCTTCTGATAGCGCCGCAGCCAGCGTGTCAGCGCCAACCGGGCCGCCGGCATAGGTCTTGACCAGAGCATCGAGATAGCGCCGGTCGAGGGCGTCGAGGCCGTCATCGTCAATCTGCAGC
>CAYGUD010000431.1:0-2230 GCA_964352865.1 uncultured Hyphomonas sp. | reverse complement strand
CTCGATCACGGTTCTGCCATCACCCCGCCAAGCACGAGCGTGATCGCCATAGCTTGGGCTCAGGATCGCAATTGTTTTCGCGGACAACACTGACGGTAAGAGACGGATCAACAATTCGCTGCCGGGCGCCAGAACAAGGGCATCTGGTTGTACGCCAATGGCGCGCGCCATTGCCCTTTGACATGTCTCGTAAAGCGTCTGTGTTGGGAGAAGCGTATGCGCGCTTGCAGAAATCTGGGTGTCTGGATAGGGCCACGGATTGATCCCGGTAGAGATGTCAATCCAGGGTGTTGGCGCGTCGCCGAACCGCGTCTGTACCGCGTCTAACGCGCCGCCATGCAAGAAGTCTGCGCTCATAGCATCACACTCAATAGTCCAAGTACGAGAATTGTTGCTGCCAGCCCCATTGCCCGCAAGTATAGGCGTAAGCCGCTTTCAAGTGTCGCCGCGTCTGGATCAGGCGCGCGCGGGTTCAGCCACGGTTCTTGTTCTTGCGCATTGCCATATTGCCTGGGGCCGGAAAGACGAACGTCCAGTGCGCCGGCCATTGCAGCTTCAGGCCAACCTGCATTTAGCGAGCGATGCTGAGACGCGTCACGGAGTGAGATTCGAAAAGCGGCGGGTTTGAAGCTTGCAATCGCGATCAGTGCAGCCGTCAGGCGCGCCGGTACAAAATTGGCAATATCGTCCAGCCGTGCAGCGAATCCGCCATATGCGCCATATCTCTCATTCTTGTGCCCGATCATGGAATCCAGAGTATTGATGGCCTTATAGGCAGCAAGCCCCGGCAATCCAAAACATACGCCCCAAAAGAGTGGTGCGATAACGCCGTCCGAAGCATTTTCAGCCAGGCTTTCCAGGCTTGCTCCAGCAATCCCAGCTTTATCCAAATGTTCAGTGTCGCGTCCAACAATCATCGACACGCTTTTTCGTGCGGCGGTGAGGTCTCTCGCGATGAGTGGCTTCGTGACGGCTTCAACATGCGTGTAAAGGCTGCGCGATGCCAATAAGCTGGACGCAATCATCGCTTCACAGGCAATGCCGATCGCCGTGTTCGGCAAAGCCAGCGAGATCAAGCAAGCGAGACTTATCGCCATGCCGACGACGATCAAACTGTTCACGACCCCGTATACGTAACGGCGCGTGCGGGACCATTTTACCTGGTTCAGTCTGCTTTCGAGAGCGGAAATCAACGCGCCGATCCAGACAACTGGGTGCCTGACACGGCGATAGAGCCAATCGGGCCAACCTATCGATGCCTCCACCATCCAGGCGAGCGCGATCAGAAAGGCGGCCGAATGGAGGAGCTCAGTCACGTTTCAGAACACCCCATCATACGGCACCTGAACCGCCCTGCGCGTAAATCGCGGCATTCGAGTTCCTGGTTATGAGTAGGGCTGGACAATTCGGGGCTCCGTAAGTGCGGACGATCCCCGAACCAGGTAAATAGCCTAATCGAGAATTGCCACCGTTGTATCCGACTGGAAGCCATTAAAGTCTGTCGCCATGGCTTGCCCGTACGCGCCGAGATGGCAAATTTCGATCCAGTCGCCTTCCCGCGTATCGACGGGTAAGTCGAATGGGCCTGCCATTGTATCCAGGCTGTCGCACGTTGGTCCGAAGAAGCGGAAGCCTTTGGTCTGCTGGCTTGTCAGATCATCGCGGTGAAGTTTGACGGGATATTTCCAGGCGCATTGCGCCGCATCGAACAAGGATCCGTAGGACCCTTCATTCAAGTACAGATCGCCGCCTTTGCGAAGTTCAACACGTGCAAGCGTCGAGCCGCCTTCGCCGCATAGCGCGCGGCCGGGCTCGCCGATGATCTCCAGATCACCAAAACCGAATATATCGATACCTTTCTGGATGCGCGCGAAATAGGTCTCCAGTGGCGGTGGTGTCATTCCAGGGTATGCGACCGGAAATCCGCCGCCGCAGTCGAGGCTGTCAATTCGGACCTCAGCTGCTTCGAGCAGGCCGTGTACATAAGACAGCGCACGAATGTAGTCGCCCGGGTCCATACACTGGCTGCCGACATGGAAGCAAACGCCGAGCTTGTCGGCGACCGGCCGCGCGGCACGGAGTAGGGCGACTGCTTCGTCATATCCGGCGCCATATTTACCTTCCAGCGGCATGCTCGCCGAGCCGCCATGCGGTAGCGCTAGTCGCAGGTGCAGGTGCAGATCTTCTGCATCATTCGTTTCGACGAGGATTTTGCCGAGCTCAGCGGCGC
>CAYGUD010000430.1:552-2232 GCA_964352865.1 uncultured Hyphomonas sp. | reverse complement strand
AGGCATGGAGGGGCATCCGGAATTGCTGGAAATCATCAAGGAGCCGGAAGACAAACTAAACTTTGGCGGTGGCTGGCATTCGGATATGTCGTTTCTGGAAGAACCGGCTTTGGGATCGATCCTGTACGGCGTCGAGATCCCGGCCTTTGGAGGTGACACATTGTTCGCGAACCAGATTGCGGCCTATGAGGCATTGTCAGACGGGATGAAAGATATGCTGGGCGGCTTGACCGCAGTGCACTCTGCAAGCCGGGAGTATAGCGCTGCTGGCGCGTCCGCGCAGGCGCGTCAGTCGATGCAATCTCAGACGGCGAGCGATGCGCCGGAATACGAACACCCTGTTGTCCGCACGCATCCGGAAAGCGGCCACAAAGGCCTCTATATCAACCCGGCTTTCACGCTGCGCTTTGCTGGCATGACCCGCCGCGAGAGTCGCCCACTGCTAAACTTCCTGTTCGAGCATTCGCGGGATGAACGCTTCACTTGCAGATTTCGCTGGAGCAAGAATGCGGTCGCGTTTTGGGACAATCGCTGTTGCTGGCACTATGCGCTGAATGACTATCAAGGACAGAGACGTCATATGCGCCGCGCCACGGTGAATGGCGATCGTCCTTTCTAGACCCGCCTAAGCCGGAAAGCCGCCAGCTTTGCTTAGGCTCGAGCTGACGGGGTGGCCGAGGGCTGTTTCGAGCCATTTCGCGGTTTCAATTAGTTTGCCTAGGTCCAGTCCGGTTTCGAACCCAGCCCGCTCCAGCATGTACACGACGTCTTCTGTGGCGACGTTCCCTGTCGCAGCGGGTGCGAATGGGCAGCCACCAATCCCACCGCAACTGGCATCAATAACATCGACCCCAGCGTCTACAGCCGCAGCAACATTGGCAAGACCCGCGCCGCGCGTGTCGTGGAAGTGCAAGCGTAAATAGACGTCCGGGGCTTCCATTCGGACGCGTTCGACGACTGTGCGGACATCCCAGGGGGTGGCGACGCCAATCGTGTCGCCAAGGCCAATTTCAGAGACGCCAGCGCGTTGGGCCTGCGCCGCCAGGTTTGCGACGACCGCCGGGTCGACTTCGCCGCTATACGGATCGCCAAATGCTACCGAGATCGTCGCAGAGAGCGGGATTTCCGCTTCATGAACCAGGGGCGCACATGTCGCCAGCATGTCGGCGCTTTGTTGAGGTGTCATACGCTGATTTCGCTCACCAAAGCCCTCGCCTGCCACGAGGACAAAATTGATTTCATCCGCTTGTGCGTCAATCGCTCTGCGAACGCCTTTCTCATTTAACGCGAGTGCGATGTGCCGAGTTGATGTGGTGCGATCCAAACCGCGGAAAACAGCCATACTATCCGCCATTTTCGGCACCGCTTTTGGAGAAACAAATGAGCCCGACTCCATGCGCCGCACGCCGCACGCTTCCAATCGGGAAATGAATTCAAGCTTCTGCTCTGTGCTCAAATCCGAAGGGTCATTCTGCAGACCGTCGCGGGGCCCGACTTCAACTATATCAATACGTCTTGTCATGCGACCTGTTTAGCGGGCATTGAAAGGGAATGACAGATCCGATTGTACAACCGCCCCTATCCGGCTTGCGCGTCCTGGAATTGGGACAATTGATTGCTGGTCCGTTTTGCGGGCAGTTGCTTGGCGATTTTGGCGCCGAAGTGATTAAGATCGAAGCG
>CAYGUD010000430.1:0-542 GCA_964352865.1 uncultured Hyphomonas sp. | reverse complement strand
CCGTTAAAGTTAATGATGAAAGTGTCTTTTGGGCGATCATCGGGCGCAATAAGAAGTCTCTGACACTGAACCTGCGCCTGCAGAAAGGTCAGGAGATTCTCAAACGACTGGTCGGCACCGCTGATGTCCTGGTCGAAAACTTTCGGCCCGGGACGCTCGAAAAATGGGGGCTTGGTCCAGACGTCTTGCACCAGATCAACCCGCGGCTCGTCATCACGCGGGTCTCTGGGTATGGCCAGTCTGGTCCGGAAAGTCACAAGCCTGGCTATGCGAGTGTCGGGGAGGCAAAAGGTGGCTTGCGTCACTTGATCGGTGAACCAGATCGCCCGCCGGCACGCGCCGGGGTAAGTCTCGGGGATACGATGACCGGCACATTCGCGGCACTCGGCACGATGATGGCGCTTTTCCACCGCGAGAAATCAGGGCGCGGTCAGGTCGTCGACGCGGCCATCTATGAGAGCGTCATGGCCTTCATGGAAAGCCTGCTACCGGAGTACGCACTAGCCGGCCACACGCGGCAGCGCAGTGGCGGCATACTGCCT
>CAYGUD010000429.1:0-2236 GCA_964352865.1 uncultured Hyphomonas sp. | reverse complement strand
CCTTGCGTGCTGTGGCTGAGCTGCCGGATCCTGTCGGCAGCGAGATTGCTCGTTGGACCGTGCCGTCTGGCCTCGACATTGCCCGCGTCAGAACCCCGCTTGGCGTGATCGGGATTATCTATGAAGCGCGTCCGAATGTGACTGCGGATGCTGCGGCGCTCTGCCTACGCTCCGGCAATGCCGCGATTTTGCGCGCTGGCAGCGAGAGCCTGCAATCCTCTATCGCGATTGCCGACGCGCTGCGGGCTGGATTGACCGCCGCCGGATTGCCTGAAGACGCTGTTCAACTGGTTCAGACCAAAGACCGGGCCGCCGTCGGACATATGCTGACCGGCCTGCAAGGCAATGTAGATGTCATCGTTCCGCGCGGCGGAAAGAGCCTAGTTGCCCGCGTTCAGGATGAAGCCCGCGTGCCTGTGATCGGGCACCTTGAAGGGCTTTGCCACACTTATGTCGACGACGAAGCAGATCCGCAAATGGCGATTGATATGGTGGTCAATGCCAAGATGCGCCGGACGGGTATATGCGGCGCGACAGAAACGCTGCTGATTGACCAAGCTGTCGCTAAAGGCCTGCTGCCAGCAATTGCCAGCGCCCTCAAAGATGCCGGATGCGCCCTGATTGGTGACACTGCTGCGCGCGCCATTTTCGCTGATATGAGCGCCGCGACAGAAGACGACTGGCGCACAGAATATCTCGCGCCCACCATTTCTGTGCGCGTCGTTGATGGCGTCGATGGCGCGATCGATCATATCAGCCATTACGGCACCAGCCACACTGAATGCATCATCACGAACAATGATGAAACGGCAGAGCGGTTCCTGAATGAAATCGATGCCGGGATCGTCATCCATAATGCCTCGACCCAATATGCCGATGGCGGTGAATTCGGCATGGGCGCCGAGATTGGCATTGCCACCGGACGCATTCATGCGCGCGGACCGGTCGGCGCAGAACAGCTGACCATTTTCAAATATGTGGTGCGCGGCACGGGCCAAACCCGGCCTTAACCGCCGCCTTCTAGACAGATATATGGCTTACATTCGATCTGCTGCCTACTTACCGCCGCGCAGCACGCGCGCGCGGATTGGTTTGTTTGGCGGCAGTTTTGATCCGCCTCACCCGGGCCACTTGCACGTTGCAGAAACGGCGATGAAACGGCTCGGCCTGGATCAGGTCTGGTGGTTTCCAACGCCAGGCAATCCACTGAAAGAAGCACCAAGTGATTACGAGGCGCGGTTCGCCGCTGTGCAGGATCTAACAAAACACAATCGCGCCTTTCGAGTCAGCAATATCGAGCAGCAAGCGAGCCTGCGCTACACTTATGATCTGATCCGTTTGATGCGCCAGCACTGCCCACGCGCGGATCTGGTCTGGATCATGGGCGGTGATAGTTTGATGACGTTTCACTATTGGAAAGACTGGGAAAAACTCGCGGAGAGCATTCCAATTGCAGTGATCGCTCGACCTGGATTTGAACTCGCTTCCCGGTTCAGCCTGTTTGCTAAACGGATGCGCCGTCATCGCCTCGCTGATAATGCAGCCAGCATTCTCCCTGAGCAGAAAGCGCCTGCCTGGCTCTACCTCCCGGCGCCGCTCAACCCGATCTCTTCGACGGCGCTACGTCAAAAAGACTAGTTCTTAGGTGTTTGCGGCCGCGTAAATGTATAGCTTTGGCGCAATTCAGACAGAATTGTCGCCTCATCACCTTTGCGAGCTTCGCCTTTTGGCCAATGGCATAACGTAGTGATTATCGTCGACCTGATCAGAGCAGACTCTCCAAAGCCTTCAGTTAAACTCTGATCATGATCGGAAGCGTACTGCCACTCGAACTGGCGATACCTGACAAACATCGTTGGTGATTTCCGGCGTGTCTTGAACCGTGTGATCGCGCCATACTTTCTGATATCTATTTCGACGATGCCCTGCATGTTGCGCACCATTATACGGTAGGTCATAGCAGGTGATATGCGAACACCCTCCTCTGATCCGAAACCGGATATGGGCGCAGCCTGAGGTTGGAGCATATCCACGTCCACGCCGCACAGAACGTCGCGGGCGGGATGGTAGTAAATCGCCAGCCCGGCGTCTATATTTCCTCGAGTATCAACCCTCCTGCCACGTTCAATATTGGCCTGGAAAATCGGATGCTCAAACAACCGCCATCCAGTTGGCGATCGGAACAGGATATGTTCGTTCGGACTGACAATGTCCTGGACGGCGCGCTCAGCGTCAA
>CAYGUD010000428.1:0-2239 GCA_964352865.1 uncultured Hyphomonas sp. | reverse complement strand
CCTGGGGCTTTGGAGAGCAGGGCTTTCATTTTGAGGTTTCCTCATCTCATTCGTTGACGTGGCTTTGGTAGCCATGGCAACCGGCGCTGTGAAGGTCTGACGTAGCGGAGACACCGGGTTTGGACAAAACTGTTCTCTTTTGGATTATATTGGGCAGCCTGGGCTTTGCCTTCGCGCTGGCTGTGCAGATGCGCGTCATGGTGGCGCTGGTTTTGCGCCGCGCCCTGAAGGCGTGGCGACCGGCATTGGAAGACCGGGTGAAAGCCAATCAGGCCGTCATTCTGGCGGCCGCAGCAGCGCCCATTCCCGGCGACACGGATACTGATATTGCCGACGCTGCGGCGCATTTGCGCAGCGTCTATCCGATGCCACTCGGCCATTTGCGCACCGCGCGGCGCTATAGCACCCTGCTGCCAGTCCTATTATTAGGGCTGCTCGGTCTCGGGCGTCTGGCTTTAGGAGTGATTTGATGAAAGGCTATTTCGCGATTGGCGCAGAAGGCATTTCCAAGCCAATGAATCTCGGCGCACTGATGCGCACGGCCAATGCGTTCGGGGCGGCCTTTGTGTTTTCCGTCGAAGCCGCAGACCGCACCCGGCTGGCCAATCGCGCCGACACGTCCCGCACGTTCAAGACTGTGCCTTACTATGCCTGGGACTCGCTGGATGAAATGGTGTTTCCAAAAGGCTGTCAGCTTGTCGGCATTGAGCTGACAGATGACGCTGTCGAATTGCCGGAATTCAAGCACCCGCGCATGGCGGCCTATGTGCTCGGTCCTGAACGCGGCAGTCTGTCGGAAGACATGGTGGCGCGCTGCGATCATATCATAAAAATTCCGACCAAATTCTGCATCAATGTCAGCCTCGCCGGGGCCCTGGTCATGTATGACCGCGTCCGCACTATGGGCGCCTGGCGCGACCGCCCGATCATGCCAGGCGGGCCGAAGCGCTAGCGCGGCGGCTTTTGAGAGGCGAGAATTGGACGCTGAGCTAATGTCTCCTCACGGCGTCGGAGCGGGCGCTAGCTCAGCGGCTTAAGTCGCCCTATTTAGAACACTCAGCACGTGCGCCTTAGGTCGCGCCGAAGACAAAAAGTATTGCGGCCCCTTGAATGTTCCACAAAGTTTGTTAACCAAAACGTTCGGCGATTTTTGGGGGGACGCTATGAAATTGAAGTACTTTATTGCGGCATGCAGCCTGAGTGGTTTAGCGGCGGGCGCAGCCAGCGCGCAAGAAGAACCCGATCCCGTCATAGGTGCTTTTCTCACGGACTACGTCGTAGAATTTGTCGCCGGGAATGTATGCCAAGACCTAGTACAAGGCGGGTTTATCCTAACATGCGAATCAAGCCAAACGTCGATCCTATCTTCCGACGGCACTGTAATTACACAAGATAATAATGCATCGCGAAATGCTCGTAGCGACGCGGTGGGCACGTGGAAGAAAGTTAATGAACAAAGATACCGAACACGAGCAGTCACGATTTACTACGATGAAAACAGCCGGGTTTCGAGCTACGACGTTACTATCTCGCGCTTCAGATTATCGAATAATGGAAGACGTTCTGTCGGCACGTTCGAGGCGCGCAACTACAGCGCAGAGCAGGACCCTTTCGATGCGAACGAGATTCCGCAATTCATAAATACCGGACGAATTGAAGGTCGAAGAATTCGCTGAGAGGCTTTAAACTCAATATCGCTGTCAGCTGCTGAAACTCGCTCCTAGTAAGACACTGAGCTAACGTCGCCTCATGACCAAAAGCAGACATCACCAGTGGCTGTTATGGGGCGAGATTAAGCCTCTCGTTCGTTCGAGAATCTACTAGGTTCAGGTGTCATATTAAGGCAGGCTGGGGGCAACGCTTCTTCATACTCTCTGATGTAGTGCTCAACTGGCTTTGCAGTCCCAGTCACCGAAATCTCAAAGTTAGTCCGGTCTATGATGAATGGAGCGTTTCCTACAGCCATCGTTCGGAAATCTGCCGGATCGAAGTTTTTGGAATTGTAGAAAAAAACCCATCCGTATGGTTTGTCTTCGACTTTCGTAATTTCACAAGAGTCGTTTGTCGCCAGCCGGACCCAAGTGCGGGCTAGTTCCTCAGCCATTTGATATTTAAACATGTCGCGAAGCAAATCCGAACGTAATGCGCATGGCAAGTGAAAATCCAAACAGCGTTCTCAGGCACCTGCGAAATAAGGCGAATGTCTCATCGATGGCGCTCCCTGCTGTTGGCTCAGAGA
>CAYGUD010000427.1:0-2247 GCA_964352865.1 uncultured Hyphomonas sp. | reverse complement strand
TTGGACTTCCAGACAAATAAAAGCGGCGGCCCCGTTTCCGGAACCGCCGCCGATATGTTTCGACTTGGCGCCTAGATAGGCGCAAATCGACAATTTGTCTAGATGAGTTTCAGGTCGACCGCAGAAGTCTTGTTGCGACGCTCATCATGGAACAGTTCAAACTCAACAGCCTGATCGTCTGCAAGCGCTTGCAGACCAGAACGCTCAACTGCAGAGATGTGTACAAACACGTCCTTGCCGCCTTCGTCCGGGACGATAAAGCCGAAGCCTTTAGTTGCGTTGAACCATTTTACTTTTCCGGTGGCCATATTGGGCCCTTTCCGTTAGTTCCGCGCCGTTTCTGCACCGTGCAGATGGTCGCGTAGTCGATTACGGAGAGGTAGGGACATCAATATTCCGCCGGTCTGGCGGGGTCTTCTCAATTCAGACCGGCCGTATTCGATGGCGCCTTAAGGGCATAAAGAGGCCGTTTCGTCAAGTCTAAGCGCTCAGCGGATCTGGAAGACTAAAGGCTGCACAACATCGGTTCGTTGGAGACGACAAGAGACGCCAACTTGCTTGGGATCATCCGGTTTAAACTTCCACTTGCTGACCGTACGCATTGATTTTTCGTCAAATTCTTCGAACGGAACGGAAGCCAGGACGCGAGGGTTGATGACATTTCCGTCGGCGTCAAATTCCATTCCAAGGATAACCGCGCCGAATTTTCCGCGCATGACCTTGCCTGCTGGGTAGCGCATTTTGGGCTTCTGGATCATCCGGCCTGCGCATGTCGGCAGCCCTGATTCATCAATTTCAGCAAACGCCGCCGCGTTCAGCGTTTTCGTATCGGCGCCATAGCTGGCAAGGATTTGTTCAATTTCGTCATCGTCTGGATGCCGTTTGCGAGTGCTCTCAAAATACGCATCCATCGCCATTCCCCAGGCATCGGCCTTCCATTTCAGATCCCACGCCCATTCAGGTTGCTCGCCCGTCTGGTCGCGATAAGCGCGCGTGAAGCCTTCGACATGCGCCATTTCCAGCATCGCCGCCGCGTCCAGATCACCATTGAATTGGGCCATGGCGACAATGAAGCGGGCCTCGGCATATTGTTTAGGCAGTATGTCGAGGACAGGCTCGAGATGGGCGCGCGCCGCGAGGGCCGATTCCAACATCTTGTCATAGTCACTCGCGAGCGTGTCATTCACCATCACAGTCAGGTGCGCCTTGACGGTCTCGACGGTTGGCGCATCAGTGTAAGCGGCGAGCGCTGCCATCAGGTTCGCGCGCGTTTGGTCAGTTGTCTCAGCCGCATAGGCGTCTTCAGCGAAGACGATGTCCGTAATGTCGGCATCCTGGGCAATAGCGGGCGAAGCTGTGCAGAAGGCCAATAGCAACAGCATTTTGGAAATAAAGCTCTGCACAATTTTCTCCGTCTATTGCGCGACTATTATGCCCTATTCCCAATGGGTCAATCAAGAGTCGCTTTGAACTATGAAGTCGAAGTAAACTGGCGCGATATCTCCGAGCTTTTTGGTCTGATACCGGGTTTCGATATGATCGTCTGGCGCCACCCGCCAATCATCCGCCTCGACCGCAGTCCATTCATAAGCCGGATGCGCGAGAAAGCGCTCTAAGGCCTCATCGGCATAAGACCGAACATCTGTGGCAAACCGAACCGTCCCGTTCGGCTTCATCACGCGCGCCAGCGCGTCCAGAAATGCGGGTTGAATCAAGCGCCGCTTCTGGTGCCGCGTCTTTGGCCAGGGATCCGGAAACAGAATGAAAGCACGGTCAATACAGGCCGGTGTCAGGCCGTCGACCAGATCGCGTCCATCCTGGGGCCATAAGCGGATATTGGTCAGCGCGTCGTCTTCAATCTGGCCAAGTAGTTTGGCAACGCCTTCGGAAAACACTTCGCTGGCCAGAATTCCGACATCAGAGTGGGCCTTGGCCTGACCGCTGACATGTTCGCCGCCGCCAAACCCGATCTCGAGCCAGATTGGCGCCGTGTCTCTAAAAAGATCCACGGGATGGAGTGATCCGGTTTCAAGCAATGAAATACGGAGTGTCGGTAAGAGATTATCAATCAATCCATGTTGTCTAGGCGACAATCTGCGTCCATTCCGACCCCCGAAGGTCCGCAGTGCCTGCTTCTTATTTTCAATCACGTTTTCCTCCCAGTCGACAGAACTCGACCAATTTGTCCGCAGATGACGGCCCCCAAGCCTTTTATCAAGGGAGTTCGACAGGCTTGCTGCGATGAGT
>CAYGUD010000426.1:0-2253 GCA_964352865.1 uncultured Hyphomonas sp. | reverse complement strand
GCTTAGGGGCAGACGGCGCTTGCGCACGCAGAGTCAAGACAGATCCAGCCGGGACGCGGATTTCAGTTTGATCTTCCTTCAGGAAGATCGGGGCCCGGCCGGTATGTTCTGGCGGCGCAATCCAGGCCTCGATGCGGACATTCTCAGCCCCGAACAGGCTGCCATAATCGGGATCGAAAGCGTTTTGCAGACGAGATTGAGCCTGGTTCCAATTCAGCGCCAGAGCTGCGATCAGCAGGACAGGCAGCGCAAATCGTAAGCGTAATGGGTCAATGCGCTGCCAGACGGTGCCAAAGCCAGGCACATTGAGGCGTCGAACCTCGTCGGTGAGTTTTGTTTCATGGGCGCGCCACAGTGCGACACCAGCCTTTTCCGGGCGTGCGGGTCGATCCGCCAGAGACGTTAGCGGCCGTAGGTCTGATTGTTGGTCCAGCGTGGTGATGGCATCGGCGCGTGCTGGCCCTTGATAGCGGGTAAAGCCGCGCCAAACCGCAATGCTGCCACCGAGAAGGATAATCAGCGTGGCCAGCGCCGCGATTTGAGCAGGTGCGTGTTCGAAGACGCCGAGAAATACCGCCAGAAAAAAGACACCGACCAGAATGAAAAATGGCCACCAGGCGGTCCAAAGCGCAATTCGCCGAAGCCTCGCAAACGTTCGGTCGATCAGGCTCTTGGTGCCAGGAATGCGGTTCAGCTCAGCCAATCGGGCATTTGCTCCAATTCAATCATTTGTTCAAAGCTTGGGCGTCGCCGGACCACAGCAAATTGATCGCCATCGACCAGGACTTCAGCAACGAGTGGTCTTGCATTGTACTGACTTGAGAGCACAGCGCCATAGGCCCCGGATGACATAAACGCAATTCGCGCGCCAGGAGCGATCTCGGGCATCGCGCGTTTGGCCGCGAACTTATCCGTCGATTCGCAGATCGGGCCGACAATGTCATATTCTGTTTGCGGCGCATCAGGCGCCGGTTCAGCGAGCGGCAGGATGTCGTGATGCGCTTGATACAGGGCTGGGCGCATCAAGTCATTCATGCCTGCATCAATGATCAGGAAGGTCCGATCAGGGGCAGGTTTGTGGTACAGCGCTTCGGAGACCATAACCCCGGCATTGCCAGCAATGACGCGACCTGGCTCGAGAATGACTTGCAGGCCGAGACCTTCGGTGACTTCGCGGATCATCTGGGCGTAATCAGAAGGCGGGGCAGGGTTGTCAGAGGCTTGATAGGGTATGCCAAGCCCGCCGCCGAGATCGATACGCTTCAGATCATGGCCCGTTTCGCGTAGGAACTTGACCAATCCGACCGTCTTCTCAAACGCCGCCCGCATCGGTCCCAGCTCGCCGATTTGCGAGCCGATATGGACATCGACGCCTACGGCCTCAACGCCTGGTAAGGCTTTGATCTGATGATATAATTCCGGTGCCTCGGCCCATGGCACACCAAACTTGTCGCCAGCCTTGCCGGTTGAGATATTCGGATGTCCGCCCGCTGCGACATCCGGATTTACGCGCAACGCCACCGGAGCGACCTTGCCCAGGCTCATGGCGACTTCTGAGAGGGCGATCAGTTCGGCGCCGCTCTCGACATTAAATTGGTGGATTCCGGCCTCCAGGCCGAGCGCCATGTCTTCGCGGGTTTTGCCAACGCCAGAGAATACGATCCGGTTCGCGGGGATGCCGGCGACAAGCGCGCGGCGCAATTCGCCTCCACTGACCACATCAGCGCCGCACCCTTCACTGGCCAGGGTCTTCAATACCGCGAGATTACCATTGGCTTTGACCGAATAAGCAATCAGGCAATCCATGCCGTCAAAAGCGGCTGCGATGACTTTCGCGTGCCGTCGCAAGGTAGCGGTCGAATAGACATAAACGGGCGTGCCGACTTGATCCGCAACAGCGTCCAGAGCCACACCTTCGCAATGAAGATGGCCATCCACATAGTTAAAGTGATGCAATCGCGATTATCAGCCGGGGCTGACCTCCCCCATAAAGTCTTCCTCGACATCAACATCAGGGGCAGGTTTCGGAATCTCGCCGCCGAGCGAATTATAATATGTCGTGTCGTCGCGGATTTCTGCACCTGCAAACAAGGCCGCACTATCGACAGGTTGCTGGGCTTCTTCGGTTGGCGGTTCTGAGAAGATTGGCGGGGGGCGTTCCAGATCGCCGCGCAAGCCGCAGCCCGCCAGGCCGGCAAGAGCAGAAAGCGCGAGTGCAGTTTTAATCATTTTCATCGTTCGGCGCTCCTATCC
>CAYGUD010000425.1:0-2253 GCA_964352865.1 uncultured Hyphomonas sp. | reverse complement strand
GTATTGCCCGCGCGGCGGTCGAGGAAGCCTGGCAATATGCCCAGGAACGCGAACAATTCGGCAAACCGATCTCTCAACATCAAGCCATCCGGCACAAACTCGCCACGGCCCGGACGAAGCTGCAAGCGGCGAAACATATGCTCTATCATGGCGCATACCTCGCACAGACCGGGCAACCCTGCAGCGTGGAGACCTCGATGGCGAAACTGTTCGTCGCCGACACAGCGGTCGAAATCGCGACGACGTGCCAGCAGGTCATGGGCGCCTACGCTTTGTCCGATGCTTATGATATGGAGAGACATGTCCGCGACTTGCTCGGCATGCCAATTGTTGGTGGGTCTTCGGATATGCAAAAGAATAATCTTGCCAGCCTGATGCGGCTTTAGTCCGAATTGAGGCGTATAACAGACGCAAAAGGTAAGACGAGGATATGGACCTTTCTGCCCCCGGCCTGGAAAATACGATACTTCGACTTGAGCCAATCGCAGAGAGGCATCGCAGTGAGATTTTCGACTCTGAAATTGAAAAGTCGGTGTGGAAATGGATGCCGGCTTTGCCGGGCGGAACCAATCTCAAAAACTATTTTGACGCCATGCTGGTAGCCCAATCGCGCGGCGTCGCCGCAACCTTCTTACTGTATCGTCAAAGCGACAATGAATTCGTCGGCGTGACAGGGTTTAATGACATTAACAAGATCCATCGCCGACTGCGCAACGCAATCGCATGGCATCCCCCAGACCTCGCAACACCAGAGCTGTATCAAGCTGGACAACTCGCAATGATCCAGCGCGCTTATGACTGGCGCGCCAAGCGGCTCGAGTGGCAGATCAATCCGAACAATGATTTCATGTTTCAAGGGGTCCAGAGTCTGCAACCAACCGAAGAAGCCCTGTTCAGGAATTTCGAGCGCACCGCCGACGGCATCTGGGTCGACAAAGCCGTCTATGCGATGACGCGCCCTGAAATGGCGGAAGCCATAGTGCGTTTAAATCGCGCCTTGTTCGCAGCTGACAAAGTCGGCTCAGACCTCGACGTCTAAGCGTTCCATACCGCGAAAGAAAGGCAAGGTGCGCCAGACAATGTCTTGCTCTGGCAGGCGCATATTCGGATAGCGCGCGAACAATTTCTCATACACGCGCCGCGCCTCGATCCGCGCCAATGGGGCGCCGATACAGATATGTGCACCGCCTCCGAACGACATGTGCGAGGCGCGCTTCACGGTGATGTCAAATGACTCAGGCGCTTCGAACTTGGCCGGATCGCGATTGGCCGCAGCGAGCGACATGAAGACGGGCTGGCTTTTCTTCATCGGGCAACCAGCAACTTCGCGGTCTTCGGACACAATTCGCGATGTGGCTTGAACCGGCGCTTCATAACGCAGCACTTCCTCGACGGCGGCGCCAGCCAGTCCAGGATCTGCTTTCAGGGCTTCCATTTGTTCGGGATGGGTGAGGAATAGCCAGACGCCATTGCCAATCAGATCTGTCGTGGTGAGGTTGCCACCAACCAGAAGCGCCTGCAAATTTGTCCGCAACTCGTCATCGTCGAAATCGCCGCCATCAGCTTGGGCCTGGACCATGTCGCTGATCAGATCATCGCGTGGGTCCAGGCGACGCGCCGCCATCAGCTCCGTGAAATAGGCGTCCAGCTTTTCGCCGCAAGCCATCATCTCAGCCGCCTGCTCAGGACTGCGCAACGGGTTAAGGCTGAGGATGACACCTTCGGACCATTCCCGAAACTCATCCAGGCGACTGTCATCGACGCCCAGAATATGAGCGATGATCATGATCGGCAGCGGCACTGCGATATGTTCCATAATGTCGAACCGCCCAGATGCCGGGGCACCGTCAATAACCCGATCAATCATCGTTTCGATCTCTGGTTCCATTTTCTTGATACGCGCATAGAAGGCTTTGACCAGCGGCAAACGATTGCGCGAATGATCCGGGTCATCCTGGAACAGGATGCTGGAGCGGCGACCGTCCGGGTCATCGGGATCAACCATCATCCGTGCCATTGAGCCTTCTTCAGCATGCTTGGGATGGCGAACAAAGGTGCGGTCATTGACCGTCGCGCGGACATTGTCATAGCCGCTGAGCAACCAGGTCTTTACACCCTCGTCCCGCATCACCGGACATGCGTCGCGCAGCGCCTTAAGGCGTGGATGCGGATCATCCCGCGCCTCTGGATCGAAAGCCGAGATCTCCATAATACTGGTGGGGACTTTGGCAGGTTTCGCTGTCTCGCTCATGG
>CAYGUD010000424.1:0-2262 GCA_964352865.1 uncultured Hyphomonas sp. | reverse complement strand
CTCGAACCCGCGACCCCCGGCGTGACAGGCCGGTACTCTAACCAACTGAGCTACACCCGCGCATGGGCTTCGCCGCCGAAGCGGTGAGAGGGTGATCTATACGTGCCCTTTTTCCCGGTCAAGCGTCAATTGCCATGACATTGACATCAGTTGCAGCTATTCACCTGAGATACAGCAAGAATAGGCCATTCTCCTCCCATGAAACGCATTTTGATCATCGCTGGCGCAATCGTCGCCATCCTGATTGCGGTCCTTGTAACCGTGCCATTTTTGATTCCGTCCTCGGTTTACAAAGCACAAGTCGAATCCGCCGCGAGTAAAGCGCTTGGCCGCGAGGTGACCCTTAAAGGGGACCCCCGGGTGTCCATTCTTCCTGTTCTGTCCGCCAGTATTGACGGGGTTGAAGTTGCAAACCCGGACGGCTTTTCCGACCCGTTGATGATTGAAGCCGGCAGCATACGCGCAAGTGTAAAATTGATGCCCTTGCTGTCACAGCGCGTCGAAATTGCTCAAATCACCCTGAACGACTCGACAGTCCGCCTGGAGCGCCTCGCCGATGGCCGGGCAAATTGGGAGTTCAGATCAGATGACGCGCCAGCGGACGACGAGCAGCCCTCATCAGGGTCTGGCGGCCTGGAAGCCGGTATTGATCGAGCCGCGCTCTCGAATGCCGCAGTATATTACCGAGATTGGACGACAGACACGCAATACGCTCTGACAGAGTTTGATGGCACAGCCCGCCTGTCAGCCCTGGACAAACCTCTCTCCTCAAGCGGCAAAGGCTTGTTAAACGGACAGGCATTCGACTATCAGGTTCAGCTCGAAACTCTTGCCGCGCTGACGGCGCAGCAACCGGTTTCGCTCGATGTCACGTTAAAAACGATCTACGGCGATATCGACTATAACGGTGCCCTCACATTGACGGACGTCCCAACATTCGATGGCGCGTTTGAGCTGCAATCGGATTCGCTCGACCAGACCCTGCCTTTTCTTGGAGGCGATCAATTGCCGATTGTTGCCAGCGCTTTGGACTCGTTGCGCGCCAAAGGCACAATCAGCGGCGCGGCGACGAATGCGGTGCTGGATTTTTCCAATTTGAAACTGACCGCGACTGGGCTTGATCTTGATTATACAGGGCAAGTGACTCTCAGTGACGCGCCCCTATTGGATGGCCGCGTGGAGCTGAACGCAGCCGACGCACAGCGTCTTCTCAAGCCCGGCCATACGCTGATCCCAATTCTGGCAATGCTCGGAGATGTCGACTTTGTGGCCACACTGGGCGGACCGTTGGCGACGCCCTCGCTCACTGGAATAGTCTTGAAACAACGAGGGCAAGACCTGACGACCGATTATACTGGAAGTTTCAGCCTCGCTGGCGATCAACCGCTCGATGGGGCGCTCGACTTATCAAGCGACAATCCGCGCGCTGTGCTTTCAGCTCTTGGGTCAGAGCTTCCGCCGGGAGATTCCCTCAACAAACTCGCCATCTCGGGGCAGACAACAGGATCCGTCCTGTCGCCTACGCTCAATCAAGCCTCATTCATGATTGACGACACTGTCGCGACCGGGAAAATTGGCGCAGATCTTCGTGGAAATCGGCCCCGCATCGTGGCTGATCTGAACATGGGCAAGCTGGACCTGACGCCATTTCTCGGCAGCGGCTCACAGCAAGCTGATACAGCGCCAAGCCTGAACGAAGATTGGGATGACACCCCGCTGGACCTCGCCGCTCTGAATATGCTGGACGCGACGATCACCATTGCAGCAGGCGAAGTGGTTATGGATCAGATTACTTTGAATGATGCGCGGTTAAACACCCGTCTTGATGCCGGGCGACTTTCAGCGGTGTTCCGTCAAGATGATGATGTTCCCGGCTTCAAAGTCTTCCAGGGTAATTGGTCAGGCGATTTGGTCCTCGATGCCTCGCGGTCAACACCGACTCTGCAAGTCGAGGCATTGGCAGACAGCATCGCTGCGCAAGAAATGCTGACAGCCTTAACCGGATTTAAAAACCTCAGCGGTCTCGGCGACGTGCATCTGGACCTCAGCTCTGAAGGAAACAGTTTGAAATCTCTAATTGGCGGCCTCGATGGTAAGTTTGAATCTGACCTCAATCAGGGTGCGCTCAAGGGGCTAAATCTCGCTAAGCTGGTGCGCGATGGATCAAACCTGCGAGACCTTCTGGCCAGCGGCAGTTTGACGATTGCCAGTTTCCGGGACGCGTTCTCGCCTGAAGCCGAGACTGATTTTTCGAATTTCATT
>CAYGUD010000423.1:0-2263 GCA_964352865.1 uncultured Hyphomonas sp. | reverse complement strand
GCTCGGCACGACACTCGGAAAGCGCGTCCTCGAGCGGATGAATGACATCGATTTTCGCAAATGGATGAAAGGTCTGGTGACCGCTATTGGCGTCGCACTTCTAATGCGGGCAGCTGGTCTGTATTAGTCTGGCAGGGACGCCTTGATCGTCGCCAGAGTGGTCTCACGCAATAGCAACTTGTTACCGGTCAGCGACGACCCGCTCAGAGGTTTGATCGCTTCGGCCGTGGCCTTTGCCGTTTTCAACAAAGCGTCCGCATCGACAACACGGTCAAGATAGCCCGCCTTTGCTGCGGTCTCAGGATCGAACAATTCGCCGAACACCATAGAGCGCGTTTTGAAATCGTCGGCCACACGCGCCTTGACCAGTTCAGACGCAAAGATCGGCAAGACCATATTGATCTGCGTTTCATTGGCGCCGATCTTGAACGCCCCGGCCGTCCCAATCCGAACGTCGCAAGACAGCAGAATGAAGCAGCCCATGGCGACGCCATGACCATTACAAGCAGCAATCACCGGCATCGGAAAACTGTATAAACGATGCGCCAGCTTGCCGCCGCCATCGACCAGCGCTTTGACCTGATCGCCAGGCAGGCTCATCATGAGTTTAAGGTCAAACCCTCCAGAGAATCGACCCTCTCGTCCTGTAATGATGACCACTTTGGCATCTTTCTCAGCCTGATCGAGGCACGCATTCAGTGCCTCCAGCATTGGCGGATTGATCGCATTGGCTTTACCGTCATCCATGGTGATGATGGCAATTTCGTCGTTGATTTCGATCGTGGCTGGCGCTGTCATGGTCCGTCCTTCACTAGAGTTTTCTGTTCGATACGGCCCGTCCCCTTAGGAGAAGCAAGCCTCACTCAACGTCAGTCGCTGTAACTGATATCCAATACCCGGCCAAGTCAGCGTCAAGTTAAGTCGACCCACCGGAAGGGATTGCCTGATCGGGCTTCGCAAACGATAGTCCAGTACCGGGAGGCACACAGATGTATAAAGTCCAGCTCACAGAATCTTATTTTCCACCCCAGGGCGGCACCGAGCCCGCACCGCAGACCATCGGAGATATGCTCCGAACGTCGACGGCAATGGCGCCAGATACGATGGCGCTTAAAGAACTGTCCTATGAAGGCGCGATTGGGCGCACCTGGACCTATGCGGAGCTGCTTGCTGATTCAGAGCGTCTCGCGCGCGCACTGGCCAGCCGGCACGCCGAAGGGGCGCGGATTGCGGTCTATGCGAACAATGTTCCGGAATGGGTGCTGCTGGAACTCGCGTGCGGGCTAGCCGGTGTCATCCTGGTGACTGTGAACCCGGCCTATCAAAAGCGCGAACTGAAATATGTGCTCGAGCAATCGCGCTCCGAAGCGATCTATTATGTGGCTGATTTCCGGGGCAATCCAATGCAACAGATTGCGGACTCCGTTTGCGACGACATACCGGCAATCAAACACCGCATATTGCTCACCGATCATGATGCCTTATTCGCTGGCGAAGATACAGGAGAGACCCGTAATCCAAAACCGAATGACGCCGTCCAAATCCAGTACACGTCTGGCACCACTGGCTTCCCGAAAGGCGCCCTCTTGCATCACAATGGCCTGGTCCGAAATGGTGTCGACACAATGCAGCGCGCGGGCGTGAACCCAGGCGATGCGTTCGTGCACAATATGCCTTTGTTTCATACCACCGGATGCGCCATCCTGGTCCTTGGCGGCCTCGGCACAGGCAGCACGATGCTGCTCGCCCCAATGTTTGATCCGGCAATGATTGTCAGGGTTATTGAGCGCGAGAAAACCCGTTTCGTACTCGGCGTGCCAACGATGCTGGTCGCTTTAATCCAGGAAGTGCGCGACTCTGGACGCGACGTATCGTCGGTTGAGCGCATCATGTCGGGTGGCTCCATGGTGCCGCCTCAGCTCTGCCGCGACGCGCTTGAGACGCTCGGCGCCCCAATCCAGATTGTCTATGGCCAGACCGAGACATCACCCGTGCTGACTCAGGCCTGGCATGAGGATACAGAAGTCGATCTAACCCAAACGATTGGTCAGCCCGTCGCCTATACAGAGATCTCGATCCGGGATCCGCAGACCAATTCCGTCCTGCCGATCGGCGAACAAGGCGAAATCTGCGCCCGCGCTTATAGCGTTATGCTCGGCTATAATGACAATCCCGAAGCCACGGCCGCGACGATTGATAAAGAAGGCTGGCTGCACACAGGCGATCTCGGCCGGATGGATCCGCGCGGCTATGTAAAGATTAC
>CAYGUD010000422.1:0-2265 GCA_964352865.1 uncultured Hyphomonas sp. | reverse complement strand
CACCGCAACGGCCTATGGCTATCTCGCCATGCCAGGCTGATCACATCTTCGATACGTACTATTTCTGCAGGTCGAGAAGCAAGGCTTCCAGCATTTCCATGCCAGCCCCCCAGCCTTTGCCGAGATTTTCTACCGCGCCCGCAAAGCATGCGATTTCGGCTTCTGAGGCTTCGTGCGGTGACCACTCCAAACGCATTTTGGTTGTGCCGTTGACCTCCTCGAACGTGACGACTGTGAGCAAAGTAGCTGGCCAGTCGGGCATCATGGAGTTGGGCACCAGAGACCAGTCTTCATCGGTCGTCGACATCAGCATGACCAGCCGCTCCGGCGGTGTGACTTCTGTGTAGACCGACTTTTGATAGCCTGAGCGCTCGCCCATCTTCATTTCATTCAGCCATAGCCCGCCGGGTTTGACATCAAGTTCGTGGATCACGGTTTCAACGCCGGGGCCATACCAGCGGGCAAGCAAGTCGGCTTCTGTCCAGGTCCGCCAGACCAGCGCTCTCGGGGCGGCAAATTCTCGCTCTAACACATAGACAGGTAAGTCGCTCATAATCAGTCCTCTACATCTTTCTTCAATTGATCCAACAGGCCGTCCAGCTGATCGAAGCTGCCGGTCCAGAAAGCCCTAAACTCTTCAAGCCACGCCACGGCTTCACGCATGGGTTCGGCGTTGAGGCGCGCCGGACGGCGCTGCTGGTCGACCGCGCGTGTGATCAGCCCAGCGCGCTCCAGCACTTTCAAATGTTTGGAAATGGCTGGCTGACTCATTTCAAACGGTGAGGCGATCTCGTTCACGGAGGCTTCGCCCTTTGCCAGTCTGGAGAGGATCGCGCGCCGCGTCGGGTCGGCCATTGCTGCAAACACCGTATCGAGGTTTGGCGAGGGTTGGGCTGTCAAATCTATATTCATAACCAAATGGTTATATAAGGAAACTGTACTTGTCAAATCACCCCTTTCCAAACTGACATTGCCGCCATATTGTCACCCCATCCGAGGGGCGCGTCTGGAAGCGCTGAGATCACTTTGTTACCGAGTGAGCACCCTTAGAACCTGATCCGGCTAGTTCTCTTCACGGCGAAGAGCGCGAACCGGCGTAGGAACGGAGAACGCTCTTGGCGACAACCGCCGCAATACCCGCCCCGCCACCAGAAGTGGCCACTGTCCTGGACGCCTGCCCGCCAGCCGCGCGCATGCATCTGGCGGATCTGCGCGAGCTGATGCTGGAAACTGCTGCGGGCTTGCCTGAAACCGGCCAGATCCATGAAACCCTGAAATGGGGGCAGCCCGCGTTCCTCACAGACCAGACCAAAAGCGGTACGACCATCCGCCTCGGCTGGGACGAAGCCGGGGCGCGGCTCAGCCTGTTTGTGCATTGTCAGACCAGCCTGGTTGGCGAATGGCGCGAACGATATGGCGAAGAGCTGACGTTTATTGGCACCCGCGAGATTTCAATACCAACAGATTCACCCTTGCCTAAAGCGCCGCTCAAACACTGCGTAGCCATGGCGCTGACCTATCATTCGAGGAAGACGAAGACATGAACAAACCTGTAGACCAAGCTGAATTCGAAACCCCTGAAGTCACCACTGGGCCGCTGCCCGCGAGCCGTAAAGTGTTCACGCATCCAAAGGCCGATCCTAGCCTCAGTGTGCCGCGCCGGATGATTGATCTTCACCCGACTGCAAATGAACCGCCTGTACCAGTCTATGACACGTCAGGGCCATACTCAGATCCTAGCGTGACCATCGATGTTGAGAAGGGGCTCGCCCGTCCGCGCACTGAATGGGTGCTCGAGCGGGGGCATGTCGAAGCCTATGAAGGCCGCGATGTGAAACCGGAAGACAATGGCGGCGCGAAGGGCAAGTATCTGGCCCGCGAATTCCCCGAAAAGCACCAACCTCTGCGCGGTACGGGCACTGGTCCGGTCACTCAATTCGAGTATGCCAAAGCCGGGATCATCACCAAGGAGATGATCTATGTCGCAGAGCGCGAAAATCTCGGTCGCCAGGAACAGCTTGAGAATGCTGAAGCACAAATCGCCCAAGGCGAGAGCTTTGGCGCTGAGATCCCGGCTTTCATCACGCCAGAATTTGTCCGCGACGAAATTGCCCGCGGCCGCGCCGTGATCCCGTCCAATATCAACCACCCAGAGCTTGAGCCGCAAATCATTGGCCGCAATTTCCTGGTCAAGATCAATGCAAATATCGGTAACTCTGCCGTCGCTTCCAGCGTTGAAGAAGAAGTCGAGAAAATGGTCTGGGC
>CAYGUD010000421.1:738-2277 GCA_964352865.1 uncultured Hyphomonas sp. | reverse complement strand
CGCGCGGGTCTCCACAGAGGCGTCGACCCAGAGTTTCACATCGGCGTCGGGACAAACGACAGTGCCAATGTCGCGGCCATCCAGAACAGCCCCCTTGGCCTGATGGGCGAAGGCGCGCTGCAAGTCCAGCAATGCCGCGCGAACGGCCGGGACCGCCGCGACTTTTGAAGCCGCTTGGCCAGCTTCCGCAGTCCGCAACGCGTCTTCGAGGAAATCGTTCAAGTCGAGTGTCCGAGCGACTTCCGCTAAAGCGTCCGGGTCGTCAAAATCGATGCCTTGATTCAGCGCGGAGACCCCAGTGGCGCGGTAGAGTTGCCCGGTATCCATGTATGGCAATCCGAACCAGCCCGACAATCGCCGCGCGATTGTGCCTTTTCCGGAGGCGAGCGTGCCGTCTATCGCGATGATCATGGCTGCCCTTTCCGGATATCTGCACCCAGCGTGGCCATATGGGTCATGAAGTCTGGATAACTCGTCGCAATCATCGCCGCATCATCAATTGAGACAGGCGCCTGGCTGGCGGTGCCCATGACCAGCGCGCTCATTGCGATGCGGTGATCGTGATGGGTTTCAACCAGACCGCCCCCCGGCACGGCGCCGGCGCAACCCTGGACGATAAACCCGTCTTCCGTTTCTTCGACCTCGACGCCATTGACGCGCAACATGCTGACAACGGCGCTGATCCGGTCGCTTTCCTTGACCCGCAATTCAGCCGCGCCTTTAACCACTGTTGTACCTGAGGCAAAGGCGGCGAGCACGGCGAGGATGGGGAATTCGTCAATCATACTCGGCACCAGATTGATCGGAATTTCCGTGCCGCGCAGATCTGCGCTTTCAAAACTCATATCGATCAGACGTTCACCTGCCGCCTCGCCGAGGTCTTCGGCGCCAACGGGCGCGCCCATCAATGCCGCTGCGCGGTAGAAGCCGTCGCGCGTCTCGTTCGACATCATGTTTTCAATCAGAACGCCGCCGCGCGGGGAAATCATCGCAGCTGCCGCCAGGAATGCGGCTGAACTCGGATCGCCGGGGACAATGGTTTCTTGTGCCGAAAGCTTCTGACCGCCAAGGAGGGAAACGGTATTCGCTGCGCCATCGCGCACACTTTTCACATCAACGCCAAAACCACGCAACATTTTCTCTGAATGATCACGTGTGATCCGCGACTCACGAATGATGGTCTCGCCCGTCGCATTCAGACCTGCCAACAATAGGCATGACTTGACCTGCGCCGAGGCATGGGGCGGCTGATAGGTGATTGCGTTGAGGTCGCTGCGGCCATGCAAGATCAGCGGCAATGTATTGCCGTCGCTGGCTTCATACGTGACGCCCATGTCAGTAAGCGGATCGAGGACACGGCCCATTGGACGGCCCGACAGGCTTTCATCGCCAACAAAGCGCGCATCAATTGGATAGCCCGCCACAACCCCAAGCATCAGACGGGATCCCGTGCCTGAATTGCCGAAATCGAGATCGATTTTTGGGCTCTGAAGGCCGCGATCGCCGACGCCTTCTACGCGCCAGTCTCCGGTGCCGACG
>CAYGUD010000421.1:0-728 GCA_964352865.1 uncultured Hyphomonas sp. | reverse complement strand
CCGGTATTCAAGACATCTTCGCCTTCGAGAAGCCCGGAAATTTCAGAAATTCCTGTCGCCAGGCCGCTAAGAATGAGGGCGCGATGCGAGCACGACTTGTCGCCGGGCGCCCGCAGGGTTCCAGTGATCTGATTCACTGGATGGGAGGTCCACATCATGTTTTTGTGGTGTCCTTTAGTTACAGTACCTAGCGAAAAGCGCTTTGACAGGCGGGAACGTTTCTGGCAAGCGCGCCTGCAATGAATTTTCACACTGATGGATGAAAAATATGGCCGATCCGGAACTGGGTACAAAACAGGTTTGCCCGAGCTGCGAGTCCAAATTCTACGACTTGAACAAACGCCCTGCCACGTGTCCAAAGTGTCAGCATTCTTTCGACCCTGCGGACGAGACGGTCCAGGCGACTAAGACCAAGGTTCGCGCAGCCGCAGCCAAAGAAGCTGTTCCTGAGGACGACGACGAAGACGACGAAGACGAAGAAGTGGCGAAAGCCAAAGACACAGCGGTCGACGAAGACGAAGACGAAGAAGAATCCACCGAAGATCAGGCCAAAGAGCTTGGCGGCGATGAAGACGAAGTCGTTCTCGACATGACAGGCGGCGATGACGATGATGAGGGTCCGGGCAAAATACCTGCTGGCTTCAGCGAAGACGGCGTTGAAGACGACGACGAAGACGATGATGAAGACGATGATGGCATCGATCTGGACGACGAATTCGACCTTGGCG
>CAYGUD010000420.1:0-2278 GCA_964352865.1 uncultured Hyphomonas sp. | reverse complement strand
ATTCAATTGTCCCAAATGATATTTTTAAAGGGCCACGTCTTGTCGACGTGGCCCATAATGATTTGTGCGCTAGGCACAAACTAGTTTTGCTTAGTTACAAGCAGCCACTGAACCAGCTGCAACACCTTTACATGCTGTATCTTTGTCAATCCAGCCAGCGTCAATCACGAGGTTCAGATTGTCTTGCTTTACAGCGATTGGCTCAAGAAGGATTGCATTGACTTCAACGCCACGCTTGCCGTCTGAGAATTTTCCAACGCCAGGAACGTCAGTCATTGACTTGCCATCAGCGAGCATCAAAGCGGCTTCCGCAGCAACTTTACCCAATGCGCGAGAATCTTTCCAAACAGATGTTGTCTGCGTGCCAAGAGCAACGCGGTTCAACGCAGCAAGATCGCCATCCTGTCCGCCAACGGGTACAGAACCAGCAAGGCCTTGCGCCTCAAGAGCAGCGATAACACCGCCGGCCATACCGTCGTTTTGTGAGAACACAAGATCAACATTGTTGTCGTTAGCTGTCAGAATTTGCTCCATGTTCTTCTGAGCATTTTCCGGCTTCCAGCCATCAGATGCCGCTTCGCCGACGACTTTGATCGCACCAGAGTCGATGCTTGGCTGAGCAACTTCCATCATGCCGTTTAGCAAGAATGTTGCGTTCGGATCTCCTGGGTCGCCCTTAATGATAGCTAGGTTACCCTCTGGCTTTTCTTCCAGAACAGCCTTGGCAATAAGACGGCCAACACCAACATTGTCGAATGTGATGTAAAGGCTGTCAGGATGTTCGATCTGAACATCGTAAGCAATCATTGGAATACCTTCAGCCGATGCATTTTCTACCGCCGGTAGAATAGCTTCAGAATCAAAAGGTACAATCATCAGAACGTCAGCGCCCTGTGAAATCAAAGATTCAACATCTGTAAGCTGCTTGGCAGCAGAGCCCTGCGCATCCGCAGAGATATATGTATCGCCATTTGCTTCCACGATGCCTTTAATAACAGCTTCGTCACGCTTCCAACGCTCCTCTTGGAAAACCTTCCAAGAAACAGCGATTGTCTTGCCTTCAGCCATAGCGGCAGTTGAAACCGACGCCATTGCCACCGCGGCAAAAGCAGCCATAGAAATAAATTTACGCATTAAAAATCCTCCCGAGATTAACATGCCATGCCTGGCCGTCCCGATCATAATATCGGTCCTGAGCCTACAATGAGGGTATTTTATTCAGTTGTCAAAAAATAAATTGACCAAATTCCGAAAAAATGGAACCATTCCTGTGAAAATGAGGCAATTTCGGGAGGAAGCTGTCAATTTTAACGAATTTAGTTCGTGTTAATTTCAGCTAATAAAAAAATGTTGCAGCGCAAAAAAGGCGACGCCTCAAACGATCAGAACGGGATGAGAACTGGCTGCGGCCCTCTTATCCCGTCTCTAAGCGTTTCTCCCCGACCTCTACGGCAACAAATGGGACCTTCTCCAGCTCAATAAGTCCTGAGCCCCTCCGCCTCCTCCAACGCTAATTCCACGTGCTTTTGCCCAAATTCCTATCGACCAGCGCCACCCTCCTCGCCTCTTTCTTCCCCATGGCCGAGTCCGAAGTCCAATTGTTCCGTAAGTCTGACTTCCTCGTCGATATCATCATCGTCGCCGCGTTCTTCGCGTTCATGTTCTTCAAGGTGCTGCCTCCGCACGTGCCTTCAAACGACCCGACCATGATCACCCTCTGGTCAGCCGGCACCGCCGCCTGTATGAGTGGCGTCTTCTGGCTCGCCTCGTGGATGTTCCGCGTGGTCTACCGCTACCAAAAAGAGCTCAACGCTCGTAAGTAACGTCGCGTCGCTAAACGCGATTCGCTTTGACCGTCACCGCCCCGTGATTTGAGTCACGCTGTGTCCGCCGATCCCGCCAACCCGCTCCCACGCACCACTTCCGCGGTGGAGGACTACCTCGAGCGCATCAGCGAGCTCATTAAAACCAAGGGCTATGCCCGGGTCGTCGACATCGCCGCCGAGTTGAAAATCTCCCAAGCCAGCGTCACCACCATGGTGCAACGCCTCGATGGCGACGGACTCGTCAAATACGAGAAATACCGCGGCATGGTGCTCACCGCCGCCGGCGAAGCCGTCGCCGCGCACATCGCCCACCGCCACGAACTCCTCACCCAATTTCTCCGCCAACTCGGCCTCGACGAAAACGTCATCGCCCACGACGTCGAGGGCATGGAGCACCACGTGAGCCCCGAAACCTTCGCCGCCCTCGAACGCCTCACCCGCCACCTCGAGTC
>CAYGUD010000419.1:0-2290 GCA_964352865.1 uncultured Hyphomonas sp. | reverse complement strand
AGGCCAGCCCGAGCACAACCGGGAAAGACGAGATGGCAACCACACCGCGCACGGCTTCAGGGTCTTCTGTCGGCATCAGCAGGCCGAGGATAATGAAGGCAATCCCGAACGCGATGAGCAGGATCCCGCGCCGCAGGTCTGATTTCACCGGATCATTCAGATACGACATCCGCTCAACCAGTTCAGGCGACACTTGCTGGCCCTTTTCGACGGCGAGGCGCAACGTCTCGTGCGCGGTCAGGCGCTTTTTATAATTATAGTGACTGAACACCCACATGATCACCACCAGGGCACCAAACAGAAAAATCGGAACGAGAATATCTTCCATGGTCTACATCCTTATCGTTGCACCCAGTTTGCGGGCTCACTGATAGAGATGCAATCAACAGGCTGATTGGATGCAGGTTATTTAAAGTTTTGCTTTTGCGGCCGCGTGAGTGACTTCAGCCCAGGCTGCGGTCATGTCACTTGACCAGGTCTCGCCCGCCAGAGATTGAAAGACGTCGCCCATGACGACAAAGAAGCCTTCGAACACTTCATCATTAATGCCATAGCCTTCATGGTTCATGCGCTCGGCTGAAACAAAGCTCACCGCGACCGGGTCATCCTGAAGCAAGCCTTCCGCCATGGTCAGCGCTTCGTTCAGCATATGCCCGCGCGCGCCATGATCGGTATCGAGCACAAACAGTTTCTCGAAATCAGGAAACCGCTCAAACAGCGCCGCATAGACCGGCGGCACAACGTCTTCACAGCGTTCGGCAACGGCTTCGAGGCTGGCATTAAAGGCAGTCAGATGGGTCATGTCTTTTCGTATGGACGAAACCATGGCAGGCCATCAAGACCACTCACCGTCGCAGGAGCCAACATGGATACTCAGAACACGCTTCGACGCTATACGTCTCTGGCGGTTCTGATCGATATGATCCAGCGCCGCGCCATCAGCTTCATGAACCCGGCCTTCTGGGATGACCGCAATGATGCCTTCTCGCTGGAGCGGTTTCGGCAATTGGAAGACTGCGGGTCAGTTCTGGCGCTGTGTCTGACTGGGGCGGATGAGACGTATCATCACTGGAAAGTCTTTTCGCCTGGCATGGAGGGCGTCTGTGTCTGGTTCGACCGCGACGGCCTGATCGAGCAATTCGAAGATGATAGCGAAGACTTGCTGCACGGCGATGTCACCTACCACACAATCTCCGAGCTCAAATCCATGCATCCGAGTGCCGACCGCATCCCCTTTCTGAAACGGGTTCAGTTCGCGGATGAGCGCGAATATCGGTTTCTGATCACCGAGGATGATCCGCATATTGATCGCTGCGAGCAGAGCCTCGATCTATCCCTGGTCACGCGGATCACACTCAGTCCCTGGATGCCGATCTCAATCGCTGACAGCGTCAAAGCGACCCTCGCGGCCCTGCCCGGCCATTCAATCAGAGTCTATCGCTCGACTCTGGTCGAGAACCGAGACTGGAAATCTGTGTTTCGCGGGATGGGGTGAGTGGTGATTTCGAGATAAATCAGCCGAGCTATTCAAGGCCGCGGACCAGCTGAAGGAAATTCATCCTCGAGGCAGCACGCCTGTGCTCAGACAGAGCCTGATATTCAGGATCTGTGTGCCAGGCCTTGGCAGAGGCTTCGTTTGCAAACCTGAGAATGACCATTCGCCCACCGAGCGAGTTTTCCCCCTCTAGGGATTCACTGCTTTCATCGACCGACACGAGTTCCCCGCCATGCTTCTTCAGCAAGGGCATAAAGCCACTTTCATACATGGCATAAGTTTCGCGGTCTGTGATCTCGGAAATATTCGCAACCAGATAGACGGATGTGTCAGACAATATCGATACCCCCTAAAGCGGAATATTATCGTGCTTCTTCCACGGATTGCTCAGCTCTTTACCTTGCAGCGTCCGTAACGCCTTTGCGACGCGGCGACGGGTTGAGTGCGGCATGATGATATCGTCGATATAGCCCTTTTTCGCCGCCACATAAGGGTTGGCGAAATTGTCTTCATAGCTCTTGGTGTGCTCGGCGATCTTGGCCTCGTCGCCAATGTCTTTGCGGAAAATGATTTCAACCGCGCCCTTCGCGCCCATCACCGCAATCTCAGCCGTTGGCCAGGCATAATTCACATCGCCGCGCAGATGTTTGGAGCTCATCACGTCATACGCGCCGCCATAGGCTTTGCGGGTAATCACCGTCACTTTCGGCACGGTTGCTTCGGCGTAGGCAAACAACAGTTTCGCGCCATGCTTAATCAGGCCGCCATACTCTTGCTTGGTGCCCGGCATGAAGC
>CAYGUD010000418.1:0-2303 GCA_964352865.1 uncultured Hyphomonas sp. | reverse complement strand
GTCGTAGGGGCTGCGCTTCTCAGCGTTCAGCCAGACTGCGCCGTCCACAGTTTTACCCATTTTGGCGCCTGACGCAGTGGTCAGAAGAGGACTGGTCAATCCAAATCCTTGTCCGCCATCTGCCTTATGGATGAGATCGACACCCCCGAGGATGTTGCCCCATTGATCCGATCCGCCCATTTGCAAGAAGCAGCCATGGCGGCGCGAGAGCTCCAGAAAGTCGTACGATTGGAGCAACAGATAATTGAATTCCAAAAAGGTGTACGGCTGCTCATTCGTGAGACGCCGCGCAACCGTTTCCTGTTTGACCATTGTGTTGATGGTGAAATACTTGCCGATATCCCGTAGAAATTCGATATAACCAAGACGATCCAGCCAATCCGCATTGTTGACCATAATCGCGTCAGTTGGGCCGTCACCAAATTTCAGAAACTGGCCATATGCCTGTTTGATACCTTCGGCATTGGCCGCGATTTGGTCTTCGGTGAGGATTGGCCGTGTCTTTTCCTTATCGGTGGGGTCCCCGACTTTTGTCGTTCCACCGCCAATCAGAACAATTGGCTTGCCGCCCGCTTGCTGCAATCGCCGTAGCATCATAATGCCAACCAGATGACCAACATGCGCACTGTTCCCCGTCGCATCGATCCCGATATAGGCGACGGGCACACCGTTATTGCAATAAGCATCAAGCTCCGCTGTGTGGGTGCTTTGCTTGATGTAGCCGCGTTCCTCTAGCGTGCGCAGAAATTTTGATTTGTAGTCGCTCATCACATTCGTCCTTGGTGCAGCGGCGCGGTTAGCATGACTGAGGTCCGGATAGAACCGATACCGTCCAGAAAACGCGAAATTTTTGATTCCGGGTCAGAGAGTCATTTGTACAAATGGAAGGCGGATGATTCTTCGCGCCAGGCATTGAGATCGATATCCAATTGTCGGTCCAGATCTTCCGGGGTTGAGGATGCATCATCAACCCAGAGCCGCAATTCGTCAGATCCATTGATGATATCGATGGCCGGATGTCCCTCGGTATACTCATATTTGAAGTCGAGCCCGCGCCAGATCGGATAGTCCGGATAGAGCCTGCGTATCGCCTTCAAGGCTAGAGCCGTGACCCGCCAGGATTTGAATTTTGCCGGATCGTAAAAGTCCATTTCCGCATGAATCTGAAAACCTTCGCAGAGCTCACCAGCATGTTTGTGGAAGGTCGGCTCGAACCAGGCCGGGCGCAATTTGCACCCGGCAAGCCAATCTGGCGCGAGGCTTTTCATTTCGGCAATCACGTCATTCGCATTGAGGTCGGGGGCGCCGATTACTTCCAGCGCTCGGGTTGTGCCGCGGCCTTCGGACAGCGTTGTGCCTTCGATCATGACGGTACCACCATAAGCGCGCGCCATGTTCACGCTGGCAGCGTTGGGGCTCGGATTAACCCATGAGCGCTCGTTCACGGGCCAGCCATAGCCAGAGCCAGTGGTCGGCGAATAGCCCTGCATTTCAATCACGCGGTAGTCGACATCAATCTTCTTTCGAGCGATGTACCAGGCGCCGAGTTCGCCCATGGTCATGCCGTGCACCATAGGGAATTCAGCTGCGCCCACGAAACTCTCCCATCCCGGGCGCAGGGTCAGACCATCTATCGGCCGGCCGGCCGGGTTTGGACGGTCGAGGACCCAAACGGATTTGCCGTGCTTCGCGGCTTCATCAATGACGTAAAGCAGAGTCGTGGCATAGGTGTACACACGGCAGCCAAGGTCCTGTAAATCGTACAAGACCACATCCAGAGGCTCAAACATGTGGGCTGTCGGGCGTCGGTGTTCGCCGTATAAAGAGAAGATCGGGATGCCGAGTTCGGGATCGCGATAATCCTCTGTCTCAATCATGTTGTCTTGTTTGTCGCCGCGCATGCCATGTTGAGGCCCTAGCGCGCAGGTGACGTTCACATCATCAAGCGCAGCTAGCGCATAAAGCGAATGATCAAGGGATGCTGTCACGGATGCCGGGTGGCCGACGAGACCGACGCGCCTCCCGCCGAGCTGTTGCCTGAGCGACGCATCTAGCAGCAGGCGATCGATACCAAATAAAATGCTCATGTCTTAATCCAAGATGATTTTGAAATTTTCGGCGAGATGGAAATCCGGTTTGTCCTCAGGGTGATAAAGCGCCCAATAGGAACGCGCGCCATTTTTCGCCGCGACTATCGCTGCCGGTCCTAGCCGGACTTGTCCAGTCCCGACGTCGAGCCCGTCCAGTGGCATGAACACAGAAACAACCAACCCGTTATTATCCACTCGTTTAGTGACTTGCGG
>CAYGUD010000417.1:0-2312 GCA_964352865.1 uncultured Hyphomonas sp. | reverse complement strand
AATTCGAAGATAAACGTCTCAAGCTGCGGGTCGCGAATACGCGTGGTGGGCGTCCGGCCGAAATTCGCCACCCCGCCGCGCCAGACGTCTTCATTCGCGAGCCGCGCGCGCACCGCGTAAACCCCGTGACGCGGATGAATCAGCTCACCGAGATGCAAGTTTGCGGTTGGAAAACCAAGCGTCCGTCCGCGTTTCTCACCATGCTCGACAACCCCGTCGACAACCCAGTCATGGCCGAGAATGTCCGCGGCTTTTTCCGGTTCACCTGCAATCAAGGCTTCGCGGATCGCCGTAGACGAGGCTTTTGCCCCGAGCGCCTCGATCTTGTCGATGACCGTGACGCCAAAGCCGAGCGCCCGTCCCAGCGAGGCGAGCCGTCCTGCATCGCCCATGCGGCCTCGGCCAAAGCGAAAGTCAAACCCAACGGTGACATGCGAGGCACCAATGCCGTCTTTCAAGACGCCTCGGGCAAAGTCTTCATCCGTCATCGCCGCCATATCAGCGTTGAAAGGCAGCTCATAAACGGCCTTCGCGCCAAGCTCTGCGAGGCGGGTATTGCGCCGCGCCGGGCGATAGATCCGGAATGGCGGATCGTCAGGACGAAAGAATTGTCGCGGCGGCGGTTCAAACGTCGCCACGCCGAGCGGTGCACCTGCGGCTTCAGCGCCTTCGATCACGGCGCGGTGCCCCGCATGCACACCGTCAAAATTGCCCAGGGCGACAGAGAAACCGCGCGCGGATTCCGGGACATCCTTATAATGGGCAATAACGGTCATTTAGGCCTCGCGGCTCGGCACCATAACCATGGCTTCACCCGATATCGCGGCTTTTCCGTCGACATTGCATGACACTTTCAGCGTCACGCGATTGCCGCGCTCACGCATCTCAATGACTTCAACTTTCACGATCACCAGAGAGCCAATCAGAACCGGGCGGCGGAACCGCATATTCAGTCCAACAAAAATCGATCCCGGGCCCGGAAGGTCGTTGCCGAGAATGCCCGAAATATAGCTCGCCGTCAGCGCGCCATGCGCGATTCGCTGGCCGAACGGGGTTTTCTTGGCGAATTCCTCGTCCATGTGCAGCGGATTGCGATCGCCCGACACTTCAGCGAAGAGTTCAATGTCTTTCTCAGTGATGACATGCTCTGTCTGATGGGTCATGCCCACAGACATGTCTTCGAACTTATAACCGTCTTTATGCGCCATTGCGGATTGGTCTCCGTTTTTCACTCACGGGGTGTTACAGTGTGTTTCAGCATTCGTCACCAAGAGAGTTTCGGCATCGCCCATTTTGCCGTCACACCATAGTCACTGAGCAAGTCTGCGACTTCCTGCTCAAAATTTGCCCCATGCTCTGTCAGACCCGTTCCGACATAGAGCCCCGAAAAACCGCGATTGAGCGCGCCTTTCATATCTGTTGCCGGGCTGTCGCCGATGCACAGCGTGCGGCTGGCGGAGGTTTCGATCCCGAGATCTGACAGCCGTGACAGGGCCAAGTCATAGATCGGATCGTGTGGCTTTCCGGGATAGATCACTCGGCCACCCTCTTCCTCAAACACTTTCGCCAGCGCGCCCGCGCACCAGTAAAGCTGCTCGCCAATGCGCACACGAATATCCGGATTGGCGCAAATCATTTCCATGTCGCGATCAGCCGCCTCAGCAAGGCGGTCGCGATAATCATCCGGATGGTCATTCACCTGATCTTCGAGGCCAATGCACAGCACCGTATTGGAGTTGCGGGAATCGCCGAATTGCAGGTCGAGCCCTTCATAGAGGAACTTGTCGCTTTCCCAGCCTGAATCCGCGCCCATGCGCCAGAACACTTCGCCGGCCCGCTGTGTCAGAACTTCCCGCGTGGCATCGCCGGATGTCACGCAATCGTCGAAGGCTTCAGGCGGCACGCCAATCGGATCGAAATGCTCGATCGCCTGGGCCTTTGGAACCGGAGCATTGGTAATCAGGCACACAGCGCCGCCCTGATCGCGGAACCGCACCAGGGCCTCACAGGCCTCGTCAAACGCATAGCGGCCATTGTGAATTACCCCCCACACGTCACAAAGGATGGCATCATACTGATCGGCGATGGCAGAAAGCCCGCCGGGAAATTGTGGATCTGTCATCAGCGCGAGGTATGCGGCGCGGCGTCCGGCGTCAATCTATGACGCCCGCGATGTCAGCATCCTGACCAGTTCTGCTGGCGGCGCGGTCTCTTCCATCAGCGAGGATTTGATCGGACGCGGTGCGCCGAAAATATGTCCCTGACCATATGGAATGCCATATTCCAGCACTTCCACGACACTGACTTCCTCT
>CAYGUD010000416.1:0-2318 GCA_964352865.1 uncultured Hyphomonas sp. | reverse complement strand
TCATGGAACAGTTCGACCAGGCGCAGCGGAACAGACGGGTCTTTCTCGGACGGCTTGAGGATGAAGGTGTTACCGCAGGCAATCGCCACAGCAAACATCCAGCATGGGATCATCGCCGGGAAATTGAACGGGGTAATGCCCGCCACCACGCCGAGCGGCTGGCGCATCGAATAGACATCAATGCCCGGGCCTGCGCCTTCAGTATATTCGCCTTTTTGCAAATGCGGGATGCCGCAAGCGAACTCGACCACATCAATGCCGCGCTGGACGTCACCGCGGGAGTCAGCGACGACTTTGCCGTGCTCGGACGAGAGCAGCTCTGCCAGCTCATCCATATTGGTTTCGAGAAGACGCTTGAACTCATACATGACCCGCGCGCGGCGTTGCGGGTTGGTGTTCGCCCAGCCTGGCAGCGCGGCTTTGGCATTCTCAACGGCTGCGGCGACTTCATCCGTCGTCGCCAGCGCCACTCGGGCCTGAACCTCGCCCGTATTCGGATTGTAGATATCGCCAAACCGTCCGGATGTTCCCGCCACTTGTTTGCCGCCAATGAAGTGGTTCACGTCGCGCATCGCGCTTCTCCCATAATCTCTCTGTATGCCCAAAGCATCTAAGTATAGGGGTGAGATCGCGCATTCAGATCGCCAAGGCAAGCCTTGTCGTCGCTATGCTGTTTTTGGCGTTTAAAAAGGGCGTCGCCTAGCCTGCCATACGGCCGCGTAGCTCAACTGTCGAAACCTGTCCGGCAGCGCGGGACATCAAGACATCAGCGATCGTCGCCACCAGTTCGGGTCCGGCAACAGGTTTTTTCAAAGCCCGATCAGCGCCCATAGCGACACACGCCTGGCGGCGGCTCGCTGTCGTATCAGCGGTCAGGGCGATCACTGGCGTGTTCGTGTTGATACCGCCGCGGCGGCGAAGCCCCTCAATGAAGCCCATAGAATTGCCATCAGGCAAATGCAAATCTGTAATCACCGCCTGGAATTTGGTCATCGACGTGTAGGATTCCGCCGCATGGAGTGTGCCGGCATGGTGCACCGTCCAGCCCGCTTGCTCGAGCGCATTGATCACAACCATTGCTGAGGCTTCGTGGTCTTCGACCAGCAAGACGTCGCCAAGCTCGAACTTGCCTTTTCTCGGCTGCGCGGATGCATCCATCTTCGACGCCATGCTGGACGCTCGCGCGACAGGAATGCTCAGCGTGAAGACACTGCCACCCTTCGGATTGTCTGCATGGGTCAGCTCGCCGCCGAGCGCCGTGGCCAGCGCGCGAGAAATCGTCAACCCAAGGCCCCAGCCTTTAACACCGTCAATCTCCGGACCCTTTTCGAAGACTTCCATGAATGTGTCGCGCTGATCAGATGTCAGGCCGCGCCCAGTATCGGTCACAGCAAGTGTCAGCATCAAGCTGCCGCCCAGAGGCTGGGTTGAGACTGTGACGCCCACTTCGCCTTCGCGGGTGAATTTCAGGGCATTCGAAATCAGATTGTTCGCAATCTGGCGGATACGGCCAATGTCTGCCTGGACGAAGTGCGGCCCATCCGGGACAAATCCGAGGCGCAAGGCGAGGCCGCGCCGTGACGCTTCAGCGGCCCATAAGCGCCGCAAATCGTCAGTCAGCTCAGTCAGGTCGGCGGTTTCCTTGTGAACTTTCAGTTTGCCTGCTTCAAGCTCGGCATAATCGAGCGTGTCGGTAAGAATGCGATCGAGTGGCTGACCCGACCGGACAATGGTCTGCGCCAGGTCTTTTTCGTAGTCTTCGCGAACCCGGGTCGCCAACATTTCAGACAGGCCCATAATCGCGGTCAAAGGCGTGCGAATTTCATGCGCCAGGGTTCCGAGCAAGGGTGTGGACGCGACATCTGGTGACGCTTCCAGAGAAGCAGGTGCCACGTTTTCGGATGGCAGAGGGGCGTCTTCAAAGGCAGCAATCAGCGCCTCTTGCAACTTGGCCGGGCTCAGCACACCTTTAAATCGCTTGTCCTCAACAACCAGACATCCGCGAGCGATCACGGTATCGATTTGCGCGCCAGCTTTGGTGACAAAGTCGCGGACCGTTGTATCTGATTTCACGATCAGCGCGCGCGCCGTAATCAAATCGCCAATTGCCAACCGAGATTGTTGCTCAGCCCCTGTACTGGCCGCAAATTCGAAAACCAGATTGCGACCAATCAAGCCAACCGGACGTTTGTCGCGCAGGAGAATAAAATGTTGAGCGTTTGGGTCGTCGAGAAACAGATCAACGACTTTTGACAATGGAACCGTCGCCGAAATCGGACGCGCGCTATCGACGAAATCACCCAGGCAAACCGGCATAC
>CAYGUD010000415.1:0-2322 GCA_964352865.1 uncultured Hyphomonas sp. | reverse complement strand
CTTCCCAGCCATGCAGGGCGAGAACTTTCGGACCGATCTTGTCATCTGTATTGTTTGGCGCGCCGAACATGCCGTGAAAGCTGACGACGCCTTTGACGGCCATATTCTTGCGCGCCATGTCGAGCACGCTGAGGCCGCCAAAGCAGAAGCCGATCGCGGCGGCGTTGCTGGTGCCGGCTTCCTTGGCGGCGACGCTCAAGGCATGCGCGAGCCGGGATTGCAGCTCTTCGCGATTGCTCGCCAGTGGCGTCATCAGGGCTTCGCACTCTTCATTGGTTTCGCCGCGCTTGCCTTTGCCATAGACGTCCAGCGCGAAGCCAGCATAGCCCCAACTGGCAACAAGCTTGGCTTTATCTTGCTCAAATTCAGATTGTCCGCCCCAGGCATGCGCGACCAGGACGACACCTTTTGGTGTCCCTTCAGGCATAGCGAGAAAGCCCTCATAGGTTTGACCGTCTTGCTCATAGTCTACGATGCGGGTGGTGACGCTCATGAAAACTCTCCTGCTGAAATGTACTCCCCATCGGTTTAGCGAAGGAAAGACGCGTTTCAAGTCTTGCAAAGCTTAAATCGACGGCGCAGACGAGTCTGTATGAACTGCGTTTTAATTGATTGTGATCCCGGGCTGGATGATGCTGTTGCTCTATTCGCCGCGTTTGGCGCGCCGGGACTGAAAGTTTTGGCGGTCACGACTGTCGCCGGTAATGTCAAAGGCGATCAAACCGCCATCAATGCAAGGATCCTGCGCGAAGCTGCTGGTAAGGGCCGCGACGTTCCGGTCTGTGCTGGCGCGCCGCGTCCAATCCTGCGGGATCCGGTGACCGCCGAGGACTTTCACGGCAGTACCGGTCTCGGGAATTTGCCTTTTCCAAATCCAAGTCTGCCGCTGTCCCGGTCGCATGGCGTCAACATGATTATCCGGACCTGTCGTGCCGCGCGGAAAGCGCCCATCACGCTGATTGTGACGGGTCCGATGACCAATATTGCGTTGGCCCTAACTATGGCGCCGAGTATTGCAGAAGGCATCAAGGAGATCGTTCTGATGGGCGGCGCGGATACCGAAGGCGGAAACATCACGCCGTTTGCAGAGTTCAATATCTACGCGGATCCGCATGCCGCAGCGATTGTGTTCGGATCCGGTTTGCCGATCCGATGCCTGAGCCTCGATATTACGCATGATATTCGCACCACCAAAGCACGTTTGGCGCGCGTGCGGGCTGTTCCGACAGAGCAGGCGCGGATTGCAGGAGATTTGCTCGATGCCTCATGCAAGCTTGAATTTTCAGCCAATGGTGAGCGCGATGCGCCGCTGCATGATCCCAGCACTGTGATCGCGGTGACCCGGCCGGATGCCTTCAAAGGGCGCCGCGCGAGAGTCGAAGTGGTAACGGAACCCGGCAAACAATTCGGGCGAACCATCCCGCATTTCGAGACCGACGGCAACGTCTTGTGGTATGAGCAAGCTGATGTCGAGGCCGTATTCGCGGAACTCTGTGCCCACCTTGGAGAATATGGATGAGTGTCACCATCGGGGTTGTCGGATCGATCAATCTTGATCTGGTCGCCAGCGGCGCACCGTTGCCCACTGCTGGAGAAACTGTGACAGGGGCCCGGTTCGCGCAGCACCCCGGCGGCAAAGGCGCTAATCAGGCACTGGCGGCGCGCCGGCTCGGTGCGGAAGTGAAAATGGTTGGCTGCGTCGGCGATGATGGCCTGGCTGAATCTGCGCTCGCACTGTTACGCCAGGATGGGGTCGATGTTGTCGATGTGATGAGCGAGATTGGCACTTCAACCGGAGTCGCCTTGATTGCGGTTTCACCCGAAGGCGAGAACCAGATCACCGTCGCCAGTGGCGCGAATGGCAATGTCGGGGCAAGCGATGTTGCCGGCTTGCCGGTTTGCGATGTTATCCTGTGCCAGTTGGAAGTGCCCGTCGCAGCGATCGTAGCTGCCGCGGACCGCGCCGCTGAAACCGGTGCGCTTCTCGCCATCAACCTCGCGCCCGCGATGGAAGTTCCAGGCAATTTACTGGAGCGCGCTGACCTGTTGATTGTGAATGAGATCGAGGCCGCATTCTACGGCGATGCGCTGCATCATGAAGGCGGATTGGTGGCCGTGACGCTCGGCGGCGAAGGGGCTGTCTTGTACAAACAAGGCCGCGAGATTGCCCGTCTCCCAGCTTTTGATGTCACGGTCGTCGATACAACCGGTGCAGGCGACACGTTTTGCGGCGCGCTTGCGGTTGCGTTGGCAGAAGGCCAGCCCCCCGAGCAAGGCATCGACCTGGGGTCGCCATGGCAAACTCGGCTGCGCACCAGGTCT
>CAYGUD010000414.1:0-2329 GCA_964352865.1 uncultured Hyphomonas sp. | reverse complement strand
TCAACACTGTCAGCAGAGCTGCGCCGCGTTCCTTATGCGCCGGTGCCGTCATGTTCGCCCCCCGGTCAAAGCAGCGAGGGACAGACTGGTGCCATTTTCAAACGTGATCTCGATTTCGATAAGGTCCGGCAATATACCAGTTCCCGCGATCGCATCACCGAGCCAGAAATCAGAGCGTTGATTGCCGCGCACAAAGCCGAGCTGTATCCGCTGAACCCCCTCCAAAAGAACCCGGGACGATATCGGCGTGCCGCGCGTCGCATCAGGGCGCAGACTGGCCTGACGGATCAAGGCGCCGCCGCGCAAGACATATTCTACGGATTGCAGCGTGCTGCGCTGTTCAATACTGGCCGGGTTAATCCATCCACTGCGGACAAAGCGCAGAAACGGCGCCTCGCCGCGGGGCGCTTCGCCAAACAAATTGCCCGCCGGTGAGAAACCATCGATTGGTTGAACGGCTCTCGGACTGAGCGCCGCGATGTCCTGGCGGATCAGAGATTGCGCAATATCCAGCGTCCGCGCTTCGTTTTCGCGCTCGCGGACATATTGGCTCGCCGATGTTGAGCTGATCAATAGCGCCGCCCCCGCTGAGGAAACGATTGCCAGAATGAACAGCGCAACCAGGGTTTCCGCCAGCGTGAAACCGCTTTGCTGGGACGCACAGCGAGACATCATCCGTCTTCCCCGTCTTCGGGGGCAGCGACATTCAGGCTGGGCAAGCTTTTCGGCAAATATTTCAAACTGATGAGACTGGCCAGAACCTGTTCGCTTTCGGCCGGGCGAACCTCGACTTTGAGGTTCTGGAGCTCCCCGGATTGAGCCTGACTGGCCGTTCGCACCCAATTGTAGGTTCTACCCAGCTGCGTTTCCTGGCCGGCGGAAATACCGGCATCAATCACTTCACTCGATGCCATCGAACGGGCCATGACATTTTCGGCTACGGTGCGCGCGAACAGTCGTGATTCCAGGCTCGCCGCATTGCGGCTGGCATCCGTCGTGACTTGCAATAGCGGAATGGCCGCAAGGGCGAGAATGCCCATGGCAGCGACTGTTTCGACCAGGCTGAACCCGGCTTGACGTTTGCGTCTAGCGTTCGGCAAGGATCACCTCACCGGTCTCTTCAAGCGAGATATCAATTCGAATGCCAGGCGCCCGCAACTGGAACTCAGCCGGTTGAACAATACCGGTTGGGTCAAAGACAATCTCTGGCCAACCTTCCGGCGCGGTCCGCGTTTCGGTTTGTGCGGCGATATCCATGCGGCGTGGCAAGATGACAGCACCGCTTTGTGGGCGCCAGCCATCCCGTCGCCATTGGTATAAGGCATAGCCTCGATCGCTGAGCTTTAAGCCAACGGGTTGGCCCGCCATAATCGCCTGATCCTGAGCCTCACGCAGCACACGCGCGAAAGCCTGCGCGCTGGCCTGTTCTTCACTTGGCCGTTCGGGCAGCGTCAAAGTCACCAGCCCAGCCGTCAAACCGACAATGAACAGCACCGCCATGACTTCGACGAGAGTCATCCCGGCCTGGGTTTGAGATCGGATCACGCGTTTCACGAGTTTTTTCTGCCTGTTCAGGCCCTAAATGTCCCAGATACTGATATCTGCATTGTCCTCTTCACCGCCTTCGCGGCCATCCGCGCCCAGCGAATAGAGATCATAGGGCCGGTTATTGTCGCCGGGGACTTCGTAAATGTAAGGACGGCCCCATGGGTCATTTGGTAGTTTCTGAATATATCCGCCCGGACGATAGCGATTGCCATCCGGCGCGTTATCCGGCTTCACCACCAGGGCTTCCAGGCCCTGTTGCTGGGTCGGGAAAGTGAACATGTCGCCGCTATAGGACTGCAAGGCGCCGGACAGGCGCGTGATATCCGTCGCGGCTTTGGTCGTGCGTCCCTGACTCATTGCGCCAGTGACATTGATCAGGACAACCGTCGATAGCAAGCCGATAATGAAGACCACGACCATGATCTCGGTAAGTGTGAAACCGCGCTGGCGATTACGGCGTTTTGCACGTGCGATGGTCAGTTTTTTACGTGTGTCGGTCATTTGACAATCTCCTCAGGCACCAATGGCCATCGTATTAAGCTGCAGGATTGGCAACATGATGGCTAAGACAATCAAGGCCACGACCCCGGCCAGCAAAACAATGAGCAAAGGCTCTAACAGGCCTAAAGCTACAGTTGCGTTACTATCCAATTCTTCTTCCATATAATCCGCGGCACGCCCCATCATTGCGGGCAAGTCTCCGCCGCGCTCCCCGCTTGCGACCATATGAACGAGCATCGGCGGGAAGACTTTTGTGCTGCGCATGGCGCGGTTGAGGGTC
>CAYGUD010000413.1:0-2332 GCA_964352865.1 uncultured Hyphomonas sp. | reverse complement strand
GTAAAGAGGTCACGTCTGCTCCGACACCGAAAGCAGACAGCGGTTTGGTCAGGGCAGACATCAGCTAAGTGACTTCGTTGGGTCGATTAGGAACCGCTCTGACAAAGGCGGGCGTGCAATGAATGACCATCAGATGGCTTCAGGTTTTGACATCAATAAGAGCGCAGCATTTTATTGGCACGAAAATTCCTTACTCGGATTTGAGCTCCTGGAATGCCGCCAGCGCCTCTTGGCGTGACGTTTTGAGATCGACAATCGGTGCGGGGTAAGTGTCACCCAAGCGGATATCGGCGGCCTTGAGACTGTCAGCAGATGCCATCCACGGCGCGAACAGGTGCTTTCCGCTCAAGCGCGACAGCTCAGGGACGTAGCGGCGGATATATTCGCCATCCGGATCGAATTTCTCAGCTTGAGTGACCGGGTTGAAGATCCGGAAGTATGGCGCAGCATCAGCGCCTGATCCGGCGACCCACTGCCAGGATGCACTATTATTCGCAAGGTCGGCATCAAACAGCGTGTCCCAGAACCATCTCTCACCTTCACGCCAGTCAATTCTCAAATTCTTGACCAAATAGGACGCTACGATCATGCGCACACGATTGTGCATATAGCCCGTTTGCCAAAGCTCTCTCATACCGGCATCAACGATTGGGACACCCGTTTTTCCCTTGCGCCAGGCTTCAAGATACCGAGCATTTTTTTCCCATGGGAATGCATCGAACTTGGATTGGAAGTTTTTAGACGGCAGGGTTGGAAAATTGTAGAGCAGCGAATACGAGAACTCCCGCCAGCCAAGTTCCGAACAGAAATGATCTATATCATCGCTCTCTCCAAGCGCGCGGGCCGCATACCACGCTGTATTCGGTGATATTTGCCCCCAGTGTAAATATGGCGACAAGCGTGAGACATGCGATTTTGCGGGATAGTTTCGGCCCATTTTGTAGCCGTGAAGCCCATTTTCAATGAAGGCGTTGAGCATATCGACTGCGGCTGCTTCGCCAGCACGCCAAAGCTCGATCAAGCCGACATCCCAACGGTTTTTCCTGGGCAATAAAGATAGTTCAGGGATTTCCATCGAGCGGTCATCGGAAATGGTCTGGATATTTTTTGGCTTTGCCAAAGGCGTGCGCGGCGCGTTACGGCTAAGACAGCCCCTGCGATAAAAGGGTGTAAAAACCCGGTATGGTGTGTTGTCGGCTTTTAAAACTTCCCATGGTTCCCACAGAAGAGAGCCATTGAATGATTGCGCGACAATGGATCGTTCAGAAAGACTGTTCTTGATCGTCTTGTCGCGCTCAATCGACAAGGGTTCGTAACACCGGTTCCAGTACACAGCGTCAATGTCTTGCCGAGAAATAATGTCCAATATGATGTCCAGTGGGTCTCCACGATAAATAGAGAGATTTCCATCCAGAGAACGATCAAGTTCGATAAGTGAATGATGAAGCCAGACCTGGCTGGCACTGCCCTTGTTCGAAACCTGATCATCAAGAATGAAGATCGGCAATATGTCACCAGCATCTACCGCCGCCGTCAGCGCTGGATTGTCATACAAGCGCAGATCCTGTCGAAACCAGACAATTGACTTTCCGGGAGACTTTTTCATCGGCTCAGACTTCGCTTGAAACGCGTTTCAGGCAAACAGCCCATCGCATCGGTTGCGGATGTGTCAGTATCGTCATCGTTCCTCTTGGGACAACAAAGCTCATTCTTACCTGTGCACCTAATAATAGTGCCCTCCGTGGGTGGGGGCTTATGCCCCCTCGTGGTGTGTTTCTTACTTAGGGCATTTAAGCCGCTGATCTACTGTCTCCTACGACGTCGAAAGCAGACATCAGTCTTTCGGCCAGAATTCGCGAAGCCGAAAAGGGTGATTGGGATTTTGCTCAATCCACTTATCGAGATCTCGAAGCTTGTTCGGGAATGCTGGCACGTTTGGTCTGCGCGTATTGGTATGAAAGCGATAACCTGCTGACCAAAGCCGCTGTACCTTTTCCCATTGTCGCGTTTCAGTTCTGCGTGGGGCCTTGAATGATCTACCCATGTGCGCCATTTCCCGCGCGCATTGCGGGCATTTGTATTGTTGATCTGGATCAAAGGGTTTCTTGAAACATTTGCGGCAAGCAAAACAAGCAAACGACACGAGAAACGCTGATCGCCTTGAACCTTGCGGTCCGAGGTCTTGCTCGCGCTGCTGACGCTCGGCAAGCAGCTCGCTGAAGCGTTTTAGTCCAGCCGCTTTTCGTAACTCGGCGCGTCTAGCTTTTTCGGATCGCTTCACCATGGGTCACATTCGCATCGTCAACAGTTGCGCGCAATATCTGCAATGACG
>CAYGUD010000412.1:0-2334 GCA_964352865.1 uncultured Hyphomonas sp. | reverse complement strand
CCTATGGGGCGTCCATTCGGCCTTAATGGGACCAGGTGATGACTGGTCGCGACGATTGATGGAATCGGCTGCGCTCGACGGGCCGGTGACATATGCGATGTGGCGCGGCTGTGATGGTGTCTGGGCGTGGGAGATGGGCGTGGAAGACTGACACGCGTGTCAGAATTCCTGATCTGCCTCTGAAGTGTTTTCCCCCTTTATTCCTTCTCTGCGAATCCCCATAACCACCGGCAAGGAAATTTTCGCCCATATTCGGGTATTTGGAGAATGTTATGTCTAACGCTGGATCTGACACACGGCACGCCGAGATACTGATTATTGGGTCAGGCCCCGCCGGATGGACAGCGGCAGTCTATGGCGCGCGCGCCATGCGAGACACGCTCGTGGTTGCTGGTTCTCAACCCGGCGGTCAGCTAACGATCACGACGGACGTTGAAAACTATCCGGGCTTTGCAGAAATTCAGGGTCCGGACCTGATGATAAAGATGCAGGAACACGCGCTCAAAATGGGCGCCAACCTGGCGGAAGATCACATCGTTTCCATTGATCTTGAATCGCGCCCTTTCAAAGCCGTCGGCGATAGCGGCACAATTTATACCGCTGATTCTGTGGTGATCTCGACTGGCGCCCAGGCCAAATGGCTGGGCCTGCCCAGCGAGAGTAAGTTTCAGGGCTTCGGCGTTTCGGCCTGCGCGACTTGCGACGGTTTCTTCTATCGCGGCAAGGATGTCGTGGTTGTAGGCGGCGGCAATACCGCAGTTGAAGAAGCGCTATTTCTGACCAATTTTGCCGACAAAGTTATCCTCGTGCATCGCCGCGATAGTTTGCGGGCGGAAAAAATCCTGCAGCACCGATTGCTCAATCATCCAAAAATTGAAGTGCGGTGGAATACGGTCCTGGAAGAAATCATTGGTGATGAAAATCCGCTCGGGGTTACCGCGGCGCGCTTGAAGAGCGCGGATACGGGAGAGGTCGAGGATGTGCCTGTGCACGGTGTCTTCATCGCGATCGGTCACGCGCCATCGACTGAGCTGTTTGTTGGCAAACTCGATATGCATGAAAATGGCTACCTGATCACGGCTCCGGATTCGACGGCGACGAATATCCCTGGCGTTTTTGCCGCTGGCGACGTCACGGATGAAACCTATCGCCAGGCCGTTACGGCAGCTGGCATGGGGTGTATGGCCGCGCTGGAAGCCGAGAAATTCCTGGAAGAGAGCAAAGCGCTTGAGGCTGTTGCCGCAGAATAAGTCTAAAGCATTTCTGCTGCGAGCCGTTCAATTTCGGATCGTTTCTGCGTGTTGAGTGACGATTGCAGGATTTCAGCACGCGCTTGCATGACGCCCTCTAAAGAGCTGTCTGTGCCGGATATGATGGCGGCATCTAAAGCGGTCTCGATTTCTGCGCGAAACTTTTTCGCGTTTAACGCCGCCAGGGCGCGCGCATATTGCCAATGAATCGAAGCTTCATCAGGGCTCATGGCGATTGCGGCTTGATAATGACGTCTGGCATTCTTGACCGAAGCGCCCATTACCGAAGCACCAATTGCGCCGCCGCGTCGGCGGACTTCGATATGCCAGACAGACAGAAACCCGTGCGCATACGTGTTGCTGGGATCATCTTCCAGGACGGACTCGGCAAGCGCCTTGGCCTCTTCGCCATAACCAGCGCGCATGGCTTGCCGGTTACTCATCGGACGCGTCTTCAAAGATAACGCGATGGCCAGTTGCAGCCGCGCTTCAACGTGTTGTGGATCATCTGCAAGGGCCGCTCGGGCGAGTAACTCGGCTTCTGAAACCAATGCAGCGGGCGGACTAAAGTCAGAAGCGCTCATCGCTTCGGCGAGACGGCTTCTCGCTCCAAAAGCCAAACTGTCCGGTGTTGAAGAGAGGTCTGTTGCCTTGGCAGCATCGGCGTACCGCCCTTCTGTAAAGGCAATCTGGTGGGCGTCCTCATCGGCCATTGCGGCAGGAGAGGCGAATATGATCATGGCAATCAACCAGCGCATGACGACGAGCGTAACCCATTCTTGGGCGCGGCCCAATCACAAACTCGCCACTTACGCGAATTTATCCGAGTGCGCCTAGTATGCGTTTTCTAGACAAGCCGCGTACAAGTCCAATCATTGAGGACAAGCACAGGGCTTTTCCGATCCCAGAAACGGAGTCACGACATGGCGAAGAAAGACAAAAAAGCCAAAGGCGAAAAGCAAGCCGCTAAGGCTGCCAAAAAGGCGAAAGCACAATTCATGGGTGCAGCGATTGAAGCAAAAGGCTTCGATGTTGCCCACAAAATCTGGCTTGCTGGCGTTGGCGCCTATGGCAAAGCCTATGA
>CAYGUD010000411.1:0-2338 GCA_964352865.1 uncultured Hyphomonas sp. | reverse complement strand
GTATGGCGGCGTTTATTCCCGTCGGCTCGTTCGACATTGTGATCTTTGGCGGCACCGGCGACTTGTCTCGGCGAAAGCTGCTGCCTGCGCTCTATCATAGATGGGCAGATGGTCAGATTCCGGAAGATTCCCGGATCATTGGTGTGTCTCGGTCAGATATGACGGACGCCGCGTTTCGCGATTTTGCTTGCGAAGCCTGCGACGAAGCGACCGAAGGAAAGCTCAGCAAAGCTGAATGGAAGAAATTCGAAACGCATCTTCACTATGTCGCCATGGATGCGACTCAGGAAGATGCTGATTGGGATCGCCTGAAAAGCTTACTGACGATTGAAGCTGATCGGCCGATCGTCTTCTACCTCGCGGTCACCCCGAAAATTTATGTGCCGATTTGTGAGGCGCTCGGAAAAGCCGGATTGAACGCTGGTTCAGCGCGCGTTGTTCTGGAAAAACCGATCGGTACCGATCTGCAATCTGCGCACGCCATCAATGCAGGCGTCGGAGCAGTGTTTGAAGAAGAATGCATTTACCGGATCGATCATTATCTCGGCAAGGAAACCGTCCAGAACCTTATGGTTTTGCGATTTGCCAATTCACTCTTTGAGCCTTTGTGGAATCGCACGGCAATCGACCATATCCAGATCACCGTGGCGGAACATTACGGAGTAGGTGACCGGGCCGGCTATTATGATGGCTCCGGGGCGTTGCGAGACATGGTGCAGAACCATTTACTCCAGCTCTTGTGCCTGATTGCCATGGAGCCACCGAACTCGATTGATGGCGACGCGATCCGCACAGAGAAAATCAAAGTGCTCGAAGCGCTGCGACCGGTCTCAGCCGACAAGGCCAGGGAAAACACCGTTCGCGCCCAATATGTCAAAGGGGCGGTGAATGGCGAGGAGGTTCCCGGCTATCTTGACGAATTGGGACACGAGAGCAGCACGGAGACATTTGTCGCGATCAAAGCCGAAATAGACAATTGGCGCTGGTCGCAAGTGCCCTTCTATCTGCGCACCGGAAAACGCATGAAAGACCGGCACTCTGAAATTGTTGTTCAGTTTCGTGAGACGCCGCATTCGATGTTTGGCGCCACTGAAACGCCATCAAACAGATTGGTGATTAACGTACAGCCTGACGAAGGCGTGCGTCTTTATTTGCAAATCAAGGAGCCGGGTCCAGGGGGATTGAGAATCAAATCTCTGCCATTGAATCTGGCCTATGCGGACAATTTTCTGGTGCGCTATCCAGATGCCTATGAGCGTCTGCTGATGGATGTCGTGCGCGGCAACCTGTCTTTGTTCATGCGCCGCGAAGAAGTCGAAGCGGCCTGGAAATGGGTCGATGGATTGCTCGATGTCTGGCAAACTGCAGACGTTCCGATGGCAACTTATCAAGCGGGTCTGGAAGATGGTCCCGTCGAGGCGCGCCTGATGCTTCGCCGCGATGATCGAGATTGGTGGGGAGCTTAAGTCCGATGACGAAGATCCACGACACCGTCGCAGCCGTCACGGCGCGGATTGAGGCGCGCAGTAAAGATAGCCGCGCCGCCTATCTTGAAATGATTCGTAGCCGAAGACCGACAGGCTTTGCGCGCAACAAGCTGACGGAAGGCAATCTGGCGCATGCCTCGGCCGGGTGCGCCGTCATGGACAAGACGCAAATTCTTGGCGCCGGTTGGCCCAATCTTGGGATTGTGACGAGCTATAATGATATGCTGTCCGCGCATGCGCCGTTTGAAAACTATCCCGAATTGATCCGGGACGAGGCCCGGAAAAATACGGCGACCGCGCAAGTCGCGGGCGGGGTTCCGGCGATGTGTGACGGGGTTACGCAAGGCCAGGAGGGCATGGAGCTCTCGCTATTCTCACGCGATGTGATCGCCATGGCGTCGGCGGTCTCGTTAAGCCACGACACTTATGACGCGGTGTTGAACCTCGGCGTCTGCGACAAGATTATTCCAGGCCTGGTCATCGCCGCTTTGCGGTTTGGCTGGTTGCCGCACCTGATGGTACCCGCCGGGCCGATGCCTTCGGGGCTGCCAAATCCTGAAAAGCAGCGCATCCGGCAGGAATTCGCACTCGGCAATGTTGGTCGTGACGAATTGCTGCGCGCAGAAGCCGAGAGTTATCACAGTCAGGGCACATGCACGTTCTACGGCACAGCCAACTCCAATCAGATGTTGATGGAGATTATGGGCTTTCATTTGCCCGGGGCGGCCTTTCCGAACCCGGGCACGCCGATGCGCGAAGCCTTGACCAGAGCGTCAGTTCGCCAAGCCCTGGAAAACTCGATCAAGGGAACCTACCGGCCTGCGGGCGAGCTCATCGACGCACGTTCATTC
>CAYGUD010000410.1:0-2339 GCA_964352865.1 uncultured Hyphomonas sp. | reverse complement strand
CGACGAGGATTTCTTTCACAGTGCCACCGGCGTCTGCGGTGACGGGATTAAAGGTTTTCATCGCTTCAATCAGCATCAGCGTGTCGCCTTTCTTCACTTTGTCACCGACATTAACGAAGACTTTGGAAGCAGGATCTGGAGAGAGGTATACTGTTCCGACCATCGGACTAGTGACAGCATTGCTCGGTGCGGCCGTTGCGGCAGGCGCAGCAGCAGCTGGTGCTGCTGCTGGAGGTGCCGCTACGGGGGCTGGAGCTGCAGCGACCGGGGCGTGAACCATTGTCGGCGCAACGGGTGCCATGGACGTGGCCTTGCTGACACGAATGCGCAGGCCTTCATGCTCTATTTCAACTTCGCCAAGATCGGCTTCACGCAGAATGGCGGCGAGTTCGCGAACCATGCCTGCATCTAATTTTGTCTTGCTCGTGGACATCGGTGGGGCTCCTCAGTCTTCTTATTATTGGAGAGCGGCGTCTAACGCCATCAAATACCCTCGCGCGCCAAAGCCTGCAATGCAAGCCGTAGCGCACGGGGAAACGTAATTGGTTGACCGGAACGGCTCACGCGCCGCCGGATTGGAGATGTGAACTTCATAAATCTGAGCGACGCAGGCCCGCAGAGCGTCATGTAGCGCAACGGATGTGTGGGTATACGCCCCGGCATTGAGAATCAGGACATCAGCTTTTTTTGAAGCTTCCTGAACCCAATCGACGAGCTCGCCTTCAGAATTGGTTTGACGAAACGTGATCTCAGCGGATGGTGCGGCGGTCTTCATCTGCTGATGAATGTCGTCCAGCGTGGTCGAACCATAAATCTCGGGCTCGCGTGTTCCGAGCAGGTTGAGATTAGGGCCATTGAGAACATATATGTGTTGCGTCATTGTCACACGCTCTTGCGGTGGATCGCTAAGCTTGGCAAGCCCATTTTGAGCATTAGGAGCGTCGCAAATGCAGATATTTCTGAACGGTGAAAGTCATCAGATTGATGACGGAACCAGCATAGAAGCTTTGGTCGCCTCGCTTGCAGATGATCCACGAGGGATCGCGATCGAGCGGAACCTTGAAATCGTTCCGAAAGCGGAGCATGGCAGCACGTTTCTCCAAGATGGTGATCGGCTGGAAGTGGTGCAATTTGTTGGCGGCGGATGACGTGATTGCGCTGCCGTTACGATCAACCAACTTGCTCTCAATCGCAGCCACAGCTAAGCGAACCAAATGACTGATACAGCTTTGACCGTCGCAGGACGCACTTTCAATTCGCGCCTCATCGTGGGCACCGGGAAATACGCGTCATATGCGCAAAACGCCGAGGCGGCCCGCGCGGCCGGCGCAGAGATGGTGACCGTGGCATTGCGGAGGGTAAACCTTTCAAATCCCGACGAAGATCGCTTGCAGGATCACGTTTCGCCGAAGGAGTTTACCTATTTGCCCAACACGGCCGGGTGCTTCACGGCGGATGACGCTGTAAGGACCCTCAGACTGGCGCGAGAGGCTGGCGGCTGGAACCTGGTGAAACTGGAAGTCTTGTCTGACCAGAAAACGCTGTACCCAGACATGGCAGAAACCCTGAAAGCTGCGAAGGACCTGATTTCGGATGGCTTCGAGGTGATGGTCTATTGTTCAGATGATCCAGTCTATGCGCGCAAACTCGAAGATGTTGGATGTGCCGCGATCATGCCACTTGGCAGCTTGATCGGATCGGGCCTGGGTATTCAGAACCCGCTCAATATCCGTTTGATCGTCGAACAATCGCGTGTGCCGGTGATCGTCGATGCCGGTGTGGGGACGGCGTCAGACGCGGCCCAGGCGATGGAGCTTGGATGTGATGGCGTGCTGATGAATACCGCAATTGCAGAGGCCAAGGATCCGATCCGCATGGCCAATGCTATGAAGCATGCAGTTATTGCAGGCCGGGAAGCTTATCTCGCTGGGCGGATGGGGCGCAAACGCTACGCCGATCCATCTTCACCACTGGCTGGACTGATCTAACTTTCCGCCAATGCGGCTTCAATCATAGCCTCAACTTGCTGGATATCTGCACCAGAAACCATTTCCGTGCCGACAATGAAGTTTGGCGTGCCTGTTATGTTGAGCGCACGCGCCAGGCTTTTGGCATCGGCAACTGTTTTCTGGACGTCAATCGACTTCATATCCGCCCGCATTCGGGTAACATCAACGCCGATAGATTCAGCTGCTGCATCAATCTGTTCAGAGCCAAAACCTGAGCTGTTGTCGAGTTCCATCAGTGCCATATGCATCTCAATATATTTGCCCTGCTTTCCGGCGGCGATTGCCGCTAACGCGGCTTTTTCACTTTCGGTCGACAAGATCGGAAATTCT
>CAYGUD010000409.1:0-2340 GCA_964352865.1 uncultured Hyphomonas sp. | reverse complement strand
ATCATCCCTTTGCTCAGACAGTCCAAACTTGGCGGGCGTCCGGCGCAATTCCTGAAATGGGAAGGCATCGTTAATGACCCGATCGGCGCCCTGTTTGCGGTCGCAGCGTTTGAGTTCATTCGTGTCGCTTCCCAAGGCCAGAGCCTTTTCGGGGCTGGCGTTCTGATCATATTCGCAGCCAGCTATGGCATCGTTCTGGGTCTGCTCTTTGGATGGATTATCGCGAAAGCGTTCCGCGAGGGCTGGACTCCGGAATATCTCAAAGCCCCGCTTATCCTGGCATCGATCATCCTGTGCTACACGCTGGCCGAAATGTTCCAGAAGGAAATCGGACTGATTGCCGTCACGGCGTACGGAATGACGCTCGGCAACTCGAAACTTGCTGGCCTCACGGAACTCCAGAAGTTCAAGGAGGATATTGCGATTTTGCTTGTCTCAGGCGTGTTCGTCATGCTGACAGCAGACTTGACCCCCGCGACGATCAGCCAGGCGATTAATTTCAATACGCTGGCCTTCCTGTTCTGCATGCTGTTCATCGTCCGGCCGCTGTCGGTCTGGATTGCGACATTCGGCACATTGTCGCGCAACGAAGCCATCCTGCTCGGCTGGATCGCACCGCGCGGAATCGTCGCCGTTGCCGTTACCGGATTGTTTGGTTCGCTTCTCGTCGACTTGTCCCGCGAGGGCCGGTTCTTCTTCTCAGGCGCCGATCAGATCACGCCTCTGGCCTTTGCCATGGTGTTCACGACCGTCGTCATGCACGGCTTCACGATCGGACCTTTGTCGCGCGCGCTCGGCCTTGCCCGCAAGGAAAAGCCGGGCGTTCTGATTGTCGGCGCGAATGCCTGGAGTGTTGAGTTCGCCAAAGCCCTCGAGCAAAGCGATGTCGAAGTGATTGTCGCGGACAGCAATTACCGGCGGCTGAAATCCTCCCGTGATGCGGGGCTCGATATCTTCATGGGCGAGGTCTTGTCAGAAGATGCCGAAATCAAGCTCGATCATGCGCGCTTCTCAACCGTCATCGCTCTGTCGACCAATGATTCCTATAATGCTCTGGTCTGCAGCCATTTTGCCGCGGAAGTCGGCCGTCACATGGTCTTTCAATTGTCGATCAATGATGATGAAGAAAATGACGATCGCGGGCTCAGCTCAAATGCGCGCGGACGGACGCTGATTCGCCGCGGCCGCACTTATGACAGCCTGATCCGGGATCAATATCGCGGCTGGGAGTTTGCCCGCACGCGCCTGACAGATCAGTATTCACTGGAAGATTTCCGCAAAGACCGGCCGGACGCCGATATTGTCGCTGAAATTCGCCCTGACGGGACGATGCTCCTGCTCGGTCCAAACCGCGAAGCGCGCGGCGGCGAGGGGGCGGTGGTGATCAGTTTCTCACCCGAAGTGAAAGACGCCCCGAAACCGCAAACCGAGCCGCTCCCAGCTTAAGCAGCCCGCACCGCGTGCAAGTCGCGGCCATGTTTGCGCAGCCATGCCCGTTCGGCTTTCCAATGCGGCCGACAGGTTGTGACATGCGCCCAGAAAGCCGGGCTATGGTTCATTTCCAGCAAATGCGCGCATTCATGCGCAGCGACATAATCCAGCACTTCACGCGGCGCCATAATCAGCCGCCAGGAAAACGCCAAACGGCCATCTGATGTGCAAGACCCCCACCTGGAACGCGTATCCTTGACCGTCACCCGGCGCGCCTCAACGTTCAAAATCTGGCAATAACGAATCACTGCGTCGCTCAAATCCTGTTTTGCTGTTTTTCTCAAGAATCGTTCGACGCGTTGTCCCGTTGTCTCGATTTGTCCCGGAACACGCAGAATTTGAGGCGGACCCGGGTCGAGTTTCGCCGCCCGGCCAGGCCCATCAAGCGATATCAGGCAGGGGGCGTCACGCAACATGAACTCGGCCCCCGGGCGAAGCACCAAATGTTTCGGAAGTGCCTGTAAATGCTCGGCAATCCAGTCAATACGCTCACGCGCAAAGGCTGCCGCTTCGCCAATCTTCTTCTTACTGGGCGCGACCGCCACAGCTTCCCGATTGCGTTCGTCCAGCCTGAGGATCAGACGGCGCGCTTTAGGGTTCACTTCGAGGCGGACATTAATGGATTCACCGGATTTAGTTACCAGCGCCATCTTGTCGCCGTTATCGATAATCATTAAATACGTCTCGACAGCAATATGAGATAAGACTATGGCAAACCGCCTTATAGGGGAATCGAAAATGAAGAAATTAATGTTTGGTGCAGCTGCGATTGCTTTGCTTGCTGCGTGTCGCGGTCGCGATGCACCTGCTGAAGAGAATATCCCGGAACCTGGTCTCAAAGAACTATCG
>CAYGUD010000408.1:0-2342 GCA_964352865.1 uncultured Hyphomonas sp. | reverse complement strand
TCACACCTTTCGCCTGTCCAGGCAGAACCGCGACGCTGGCTTCTTCTGGCAAACGGAAGGCGTTATCGGGCGCATCTGTGGTGACCAGCTCAGCTTGCGAGGTGATGAAAATGTCTTCTGCCACTTCGCCGTCATAAGCGGCGAGCAAGTCGGCATCGGCAATGTACACAATGGGCGCGGCTTCCAACGAAGACCCAATGCGCTTTTCGCGGCGCTCAACTTCAATCGCCCCCGTGACGACACGGCGAACGCGGAAGATCTTTTCCCAGCGCGCGGCCAGGTCTGGATCTTTCCAATCGAGCGGCGTTTCCGGGAATTGCTGCAAGTGAACGCTATCGGCGCGGTCAGCAAACACGCTCATCAGGAAAGTCTCTTCCGTGGTGAACGGCATGACCGGCGCGAGCCAGGCAATCAGACGCTCGAGGATCGCGGCCATGACGGTGCGGGCAGACCGGCGGCGCATATCGCTCGGCGCGTCGCAGTACAGGCTGTCTTTGCGGATATCGAAATAGACCGCCGAAAGATCGACTGAGCAGAAATTCAGCAAGGCCGTCATCACGCGTTTGAAATCATGTTCATCATACGCCGCGCGGACGTGCTCATCGAGTTCAGCGAGGCGGTGCAGGACCCAGTTTTCCAGGCTCGGCATTTCCACTGGCAGAACCGCTTCATCGGCGGAATAGCCATCCAGCGCACCGAGCAGGTATCGCATCGTGTTGCGCAGACGGCGATAATTCTCGACGGCGCCTTTGATAATCTCGTCAGAGATCCGCAAATCCTCGGTATAGTCCGCAGTGGCCGTCCACAGGCGCAGGATCTCGATGCCATATTGTTTCGCAAAGTCTGCCGGATCGATGGTGTTGCCAATCGATTTCGACATCTTCTTGCCGTCGCCATCGACAATCATGCCATGCGTGACGACCTGTTTGAACGGTGCCATGCCGCGTGTGGCACAGCATTCCAGCAAGGAAGACTGGAACCAGCCGCGATGCTGGTCAGAGCCTTCCATATAAACGTCAGCAACACCGGTCGCATCATCAATGATACCGCGATCGCGCAGCGCAAAGGCGTGCGTGGTGCCCGAATCGAACCAGACATCAAGCACATCGTTGACTTTGTCCCAGCCACTTGGATCGTCAAGGAAATCGTCGACCTCAGCCGAGAACCAGCCCTCAACGCCCTCTTCCCGGATCTTCGCGAGGATCTTCTCATTGACGGCCGTCGCTTCAGCTTCCGGAAGCGCGGCCGTATGTGGCTCGCCTTTTTCATTGACCAGAAGCGTGATCGGCACGCCCCAATTGCGCTGGCGTGAAATCAGCCAGTCCGGACGATCCGAGACCATGGCTTTCAATCGGTTATAGCCGGTTGGCGGCACGAATTTGGCCTGTTCAATGCCGTTCAGCGCCATCTCACGCAGCGGCGCAGAGCCATCCTTGCCTGGCGTGTCCATGGCGATGAACCATTGCGGCGTAGCGCGGCGGATGACCGGCGCTTTCGAGCGCCAGGAATGCGCGTCGCGAATAGTCGTCATGCCGCGGGCAAGCAGATTGCCGCTCTCGGCGAGCAAGCGAATAACTTCCGGATTGGCTTTGCCCGGCTCGCCGCGTTTCTTGCCAGAGGTGCGGATGATATCGAGGCCGCGCAGGGGCTCTGCAACATCGTCCGTATAGCAGCCGTCGGGATCAACGATCTGGCGGATTTGCTGGGTTGTGCGTCCGGACTCGACCCAGACATTGAAGTCATCCTCGCCATGGGCAGGCGCGGTGTGCACGAAGCCCGTACCGGCATCAGCGGTGACGTGATCGCCTGCGAGGAGCGGGATGTCGTGGGTGAAGAATTGATCGAGCGCGTGCAAAGGGTGTGACAGCGTCTGCAGTGTCGTTGCATCAACGTCCGAAACCCGTGTCCAGGATTTGATCTTCGCATTGTCGCGGACGCTCTCAGCCAAGCCATCGGCAAGGATCAGTTTTTCGCCGGACACAGCATATGGCGCAAAGCCAAGCTCTTCTTCAGTCATTACGTCATCGACGCGGTATAGACCGTAAGAAATAGTCGGGCTGAACGAAACTGCCTGATTGGCTGGGATAGTCCAAGGGGTTGTGGTCCAGATAACGACAGATGCGTCGGCCAGCTCGCTTGCTCCGGTTTTGACCGGAAACTTCACAAAAATCACCGGCACCTTGCGGTCGTGATACTCCACTTCCGCTTCCGCAAGCGCGGTGCGCTCCACCGGTGACCACATCACAGGCTTGGCGCCGCGCACCAGGCGGCCGCCCATGGCGACGCTGCGAAACTCGCGCACTGTTGCCGCTTCGGATTGGAAGTTCATCGTCAGGTACGGA
>CAYGUD010000407.1:0-2344 GCA_964352865.1 uncultured Hyphomonas sp. | reverse complement strand
CCCTTTTGATATTACTCTAATCATTCCGGAATTCGATTCCGCAATCAGCAATGCGCCCGAGAAATCTGTCGAAATGCTCGAGGGCGGTCTGAAGCGCGTGACGTTCGAAACGACGCGTCCGTTACCGACTTATCTCCTGTCGCTCGCCGTGGGCAGCTTTGATGTCGTCGATGCCGGATTCATACCGCCGAATGATGTGCGCGCAGAGCCGATCCCGCTGCGTGGATTTGCCCGCCGCGGCAAAGGCGCAGAACTTGGCCTGGCGCTCGAAACCGCGCCGGACCTGGTGAGGGTGTTCGAAGAAGCGCTACAGCAGCCATACCCGTATAAGAAGCTCGACATCGCGGCGGCGCCGCAATGGCCGTCGGGCGCGACGGAGCTGGCGGCCGCGATCACCTATCGCGAGAGCCGGATCCTCGCCAGCCCGGATATCGGCCCGGCGGCGCGGCGCAGTTTGCTGGCGATCCATGCTCATGAGATTGGGCATATGTGGTTCGGCAATCTGGTCACGCCGCCGTGGTGGGATGATCTCTGGCTGAAAGAAGCCTTTGCCAGTTGGGGCGAGGGCGCCAGCCTGTCTGAAATCTATCCCGGCGAAGGCTATGAGCTGGATACGATTGTTGATGGAATCCGCGCCATGAACCTCGATAGCTTGGCTAGTGCTCGTGCCGTGCGGGAACCGATTGCGTTGAATGAAAACGTCAGAAACGCCTATGACTCCATCACCTACAATAAAGGATTGGCAGTGATCGGTATGGTCGATGCCTATTTTGGCGCAGACGTGTTTCGGCCTGCGCTTGGCCGGTATGTCGAGGCGTATGAGGACGGGGTCGCAGACAGCTCGGAATTCTTTGACATTATTGGACGGGAAACGGGTGAACCAGAGCTGACCAAGGCGTTCCAGAGCTTTGTCGAGCAGGGCGGGTTGCCAGCTGTTGAAGCAGTGCTCAATTGTCGTGAAAATGGACAAATAACCATCCTGTTCATGCAGCGACGATATCATCCTACGGGTTCGCCTTTGGCGGAGCTGGAGGACCCTCAATGGACGATTCCGATTTGTTACAGATTGGGAACCGGAGACGAAACATCACGCGAATGCATGATGCTCGACAGTCCGGGGTGGGAGCATTTGGTGCAAGAGCGCGGTGGAAGCCAGCAATGTCCTGATTGGATCATGGCAAATGCCGGTGGCGTCGGATACTACCGACTGACTCAGTCGGCAGATGCATGGGAAGACCTCGGCCCGAACTTTTCAAAGCTGAATGCAGGTGAGAAGCTCGCCGTTTTGGACAGTGTCGGTGCGGATTTCGCTGCGTTGAGAGCACCGGTTGATACTGTTTGGCGCTATATTGATGAAGCCGTAAGCGATGACGAACGCCGGGTTGTGCAAGCAGCGATCGGTCAAGCGGCGCGCTTTGAGCGATATGTCGCCAGCGACCCGGACGCTCTGGCTGGCTATCGCGCGAAAGTCCTTGATGTTTTCCGTCATAGATATGACGAGCTCGCGTCTCAGGCCGAGCTTGGCGCGGAACAGGCGATTATGAGATCCAGCCTGGAACGTTTCCTGATCCGCACAGGGGAGGATAAGCGCCTTCGACAGGACCTCGCGGATGCTGCTGCGGCCTATATCGGCCTGGACGGCGTCGTGTCTGACCGAAAGCTCAATACAGATGAATACCTAAGCGCTATGGCGATTGGTTTTCAGGTCTATGGCACACCTTTCATGGATCAGATGCTGACCGCGCGAGAAGACTATGATGATCCGGTTTTCGAGCAAGCTGTAGCGTTTGCAATCGGTCAGAATCGCGACCCGGATCTTTCGGAACGTATTCTCGGATTAGCCCTTTTGGGGCAGCTTGGAAGCCGCGAGACGGTGTCGATTGTCCAAGGGCAGATGCGGCAAGAAGAAACACGGGCGCAAACCTGGGTTTGGCTAAAGCAGAATTTCTCAACGTATTTGGACGTGATTCCTCGCCAGCGAAAGCGTCAGAGCCCAGCGCTCGCGGCCTCGCTGTGTTCGATTGAAGCGAGAGATGAGTTGATTGCGCTGTTTGAAGCGCAAGGCGACCTCGCAGAAGGACACGAGCGCTCGCTCACCCAAACGGTTGAACGTATTGAAATCTGCGCCGCATTGGAAAGCCAGATGGGGGCGTCGGTTCGCAGCTATTTCACACAAAAGCGCTAGGGCTTACTCTTCGGGAGCTGGCGTCTCTTCTGGCTGCTCCGGCGTACGGTCGCGATTGCCGAACAGAGCATCCAGAGCGCGGTCTCGAAGCTCATCTTCAAGGTCCGGCGCGTCGGTGGCGTCCTCGCCTTCAGTAGCCGGTGTGTTCGATCCGCCTCC
>CAYGUD010000406.1:0-2351 GCA_964352865.1 uncultured Hyphomonas sp. | reverse complement strand
GTCAAATCTAGATTTGCCTTATGGCTCCTCCTGACCAAAAGCAGATCTCGGCAGCGTCCTATTTTGGATCCTCAAGCCGATGAGTTGCAGGTTCAATCCATCACAGGAAATAAGCCTGCAACCGATCCTGGCCGATACGCCGGGCCTCCGCCCCAACTGTCCCGGTTTCTTAATTCCGTGAAAAACTAACAAATCAACAGATTCTGTTAACCATTTCGGGGCAATGCTCGATTCGCTATAGTGGAGTGTGCCGTATGCGAATGAAGATGTTTGCCGCTGAGTCCATCGAGGCTGCCAAGGCATTGATCTTTGCGGAAATGGGCGATGATGCGATTATCTTGTCCGAACGCGAAGTGCCTGGCGGAGTCGAAGTCCGTGCTGCGACGGACAAGCTGGGCGGCGGCATGGTCCCGAATGAATCCCGGATCCTGACCCGATTGGGCGCGACACCTTCACCGCGCCTGGTTGAAAGCCCGATCCGCAATCGCGTGCGCGACTCTTTATTATGGCATGGTGCCCCCGAACGCTTTGCTGACCGAATTGCAAATGCCGGTTTTAATGGCGGCTTTGAGGGCGAAGAGCCGAGCACAGCGCTCGCCGCTGGACTTGAGAGCACGATCACGTGCGATCCCATCCCGCCTTCTCCGCACCGAAACATTGTTCTGGTCGGGGCGCCTGGTCATGGCCGCACGGCGACCGCAGCGAAACTCACACGCCGCGCGGCGGTTGCCAAAGCTGAAGTCCTGCCGGTCGCGGCTGATCTTGATCTGACCGCTGGCGATGCCCAGCTCGCAGCTTATCTCGAGAAAGAGAAGAGCCAGATCCGGTGCGCCACAAACCCGAACGACCTGTTTAAGCTGCTCAAAACGATCAAAAGCGAAGGCAAGCGCTGTATTATCGATCTGCCCGCAATTATTCCTTTTGATCATGACGACATGGCCAGCTTGCAGGATCTGCTCGCCGTGATTGATGCCGAGCCTGTGCTGGTGATCAGCGCCGAAGGGCATCCAGAAGATTTGAACGAGGCCGCCAGAGCCTTTGCACGCTGCGGGGTAAGACGAGCTATTGTAACCAAGCTGGATGTCACGCGCCGTCGCGGCGGGATCGTTTCAGCTCTGATTTCTGCGAAAATCGCCTTTTCGCACCTGGCCATCACCCCATTTATTGGTGGTGGGCTGGTTCCCGCGACGCCCTCAAGACTGGCCCAATTGCTGACAGAAGACGCACCGGCCCATGTCGCACTTAAAGGAGCTGCATAATGAGCTTCCTTCTTCCTAAATCGCAAGAACGCCCCAGCCAACGCCCCCCTCGGCGGGTTGAGCCAGCCTCGATTATCGCAATCGGGTCGGGCAAAGGCGGCGTCGGCAAGACTTTCATGTCAATCACTCTGGCGAGCGCCATGGCCCAGGCGGGCCGCCGCACGCTGCTGGTCGATGGCGACCTTGGACTGGCCAATGTCGACGTCCAGTTGGGAATTGCCCCGGAAACCGACCTCGCCGCCGTTATCGCTGGATGGGTCGAACTTGAAGATGCTGTGACGCCGGTCGATGGCGGTTCTGGAGATGGCGGATTTGACGTCCTCCCGGGCCGTTCAGGATCTGGCGCTCTGGCAGAAATGTCGTCTGAAGAAACCGCGCGCCTTGCCGCCGGCCTCTCCGCCCTCGCCCTGCAATATGACCAGGTTATCCTGGATCTTGGCGCCGGCATTGAATCGAACTGCATGCGCCTGGCGCGTGCAGCCGACAAAGTGCTGATGGTGATTACCGACGAACCAACATCAATGACTGATGCTTATGCCTTCATCAAAGTTTTGAAGGGGTACGCGCCAGGTGTTGAACAAACTATCGCGATCAATCAGTGTGAAACCCGAGCCGCCGGACAGAATACGTTCTCGGCAGTGGCTCAGGCATGCCAGACATTTTTGGGCTTCCGCCCACATCTGGCCGGGACTGTGATGCGCGATGATGCCGTTAGAGAGGCGATCCGCAGTCAGCGAACGTTAATCTCAACAAATGCGTCCTCACAACCAATTCAGGACGTTATCGCCATTGCTCACACGCTTCTCGGGCGCACTGGGCAAGACCTTCATTCTTAATAGGTGTAAATAAAAATGTCGTTTCGAATCCGATTGTTAAATCTTCAGTAAGCTTCATTACCTAGATTCACAATGGTTAACGATCACGCTAGGAATGCGTATACACCGATTCGGGGAGCTGAAAATGCGAGTGCTACTAATTGAAGATGATAATGCGGTCGCCCGCAGCATCGAGCTGATGCTGAAAGCGGCAGGCTTTAACATCTATACTACGGACCTTGGTGAAGAAGGTGTCGATCTCGGAAAAGTCTACGAG
>CAYGUD010000405.1:0-2353 GCA_964352865.1 uncultured Hyphomonas sp. | reverse complement strand
GCCCGCGCCTTGCTCGGCAATACTGGCAAGTTCGTGATCGGCGTCGATCTGCGCAAGTCACCGGCCATCCTGATCCCGGCTTATGATGATGCAGCAGGGGTCACGGCGAAATTCAATTTGAACTTGCTGACCCGGATCAATCGCGAACTCGGCGCCAATTTCGATCTGAGCGGCTTCGCCCATCGCGCCATCTGGAATGATGCGGCGTCGCGGATCGAAATGCACCTGGAGAGCCTCATCGATCAAACCGCCTCGATAGATGGATGCCAGTATACGTTCACCGCTGGCGAGACCATTCATACAGAAATCTCCCGCAAATTCGATCTTGATGCCTTGACGGCTCTGGTGACACAGACTGGCTGGCACCTGGATCAGGTCTGGCGTGATGAGAACGAGTATTTTGCGGTTATTCTGTTGCAGGCCGTCTGACCCGCGAGGGGCAATCTGTCCGCAGCGCGCCCCTCCAAGTCCGGTCACCTACAAATAGAGATCGCCCATTTGCGCCGCTAATCTGAGCGTAAATTCAGCTATTTGCTCGAATTTCGTGCGTTCCTGCAGAATATCGCCTCCATCTGCCGAGCAAAGTGGCCAAGTTTGAGGCACTTCGCTCTCTTAGTCCCACCAATCGCAATATCTAAAAGGAGCGGATTGATGGGAAAAATGATTTCACGAGGTCTTGCACTCGCCATGATCGCTGGTGCGTTTACGGCCCCTGCAGCCATCGCTGAAGGGGAATTCTCGGGCAATGTCGCCCTGACGACGGACTATGTCTGGCGCGGTTACTCGCAGAATAGCGAAAATCCGGCCATTCAAGGCGGGTTCGATTATGCCAATGGCGCATTCTATGCGGGCACCTGGGCCTCTATCGTAGACTTTGGCGGCGCCAATATGGAGCTTGACCTATATGGCGGCTTTGCAGGTGAAACCGAAGCCGGCCTGGCCTGGGATGTCGGTGTCATTGGCTATGTCTATCCAGATGCAGACGATCTCGATTTCGTCGAGATTTATGGCGGCCTGGGCTATACATTCGACGCTGTAACCGTTGGCGGTTATGTCTATTTTGATCCTGACAATGAAACCGTCTATTTTGATGCGACTGCAGGCTTTGCAGCGTCGGAAAAGCTTGGGTTTGACGCCTCAGTGGGCACATATCTCGACGGCTTTGACGAGTACACAAATTACTCAATCGGCTCGACGCTGAGCACCGAGTATGTCGATTTCGACCTGCGCTTCTGGGGCAGCGACGTCGACAATGATCCAAACGCTGATGAGCGCGTTGTTCTGACAGTGAGCCGCTCACTTTAGAGCCACAACATGTTCAAACCCGCCGTTCCTGCATGTCCCGGCCTGCATGTCCGGGCGGGTTTGACCTTGGCTCGCGCTCTCGCAGCGTATACTCACGCTCCGCTTGAGACAGCCACTATCGCAAACAAAGCTCCGCGAAACAGCTCTATTTGTCTTGCAACCACCCTATAGCTTAAATACATGAACGCTGAGACCGCTGATGACAGGCGCGAGTTCGAAAGCGCGGCCGCACAGCGAAACCGTATTTGATTAGGGATGCAGGAAAAATTATGAGCCTTTACACCGACTATTTAGAGCAGATCGAAGCCCGCAAAAAAGACGCGCTTAGCCCAAAGCCAATTGAAGATGCCGCTCTGGTCGCAGAACTGATCACCCAAATCAAAGATACCGGGCATCAGCACCGGGCCCAGTCGCTGGATTTCTTCATTTACAACACCCTGCCTGGCACCACCAGCGCCGCCGGCGTCAAAGCGAAATTCCTGAAAGACATTATTCTCGGACAGGAGCAGGTCAAAGAGATCACTCCAGACTTCGCGTTTGAGCTTCTGTCTCACATGAAAGGTGGCCCCTCGATCGAAGTGCTGCTCGATCTGGTGCTCGGCGATGACGAAGATATTGCAAAGAGTGCGGCAAAAGTTTTGAAAACACAGGTCTTTTTGTACGAAGCTGATACCGACCGGCTCGAAGCGGCGCACAAAGCCGGGCATGCCCTCGCGACCGAAGTCCTCGAAAGCTATGCCAGAGCGGATTTCTTCACCCAGCTGCCAGACGTCGATGAGGTCATCAAAGTCGTCACGTTCGAAGTTGCGGAAGGCGATGTCTCCACAGACTTGCTGTCACCGGGCAAAGACGCGCACTCCCGTTCGGATCGCGAATTGCACGGCAAATGCCTGTTCGAGCATGACCAGGAAAAACAGAACGCGCTGAAAGCCTTGCAGGCCCAGCATCCCGACAAGCGCGTCATGCTGGTCGCTGAAAAAGGCACGATGGGCGTCGGCTCATCGCGTATGTACGGGGTCAATAATGTAGCCCTGTGGACCCGCGTTCA
>CAYGUD010000404.1:0-2406 GCA_964352865.1 uncultured Hyphomonas sp. | reverse complement strand
AGAGAATCCAGACACTCGCCATTATCGCAATGGCGAGTGTCTGGATTCTCTGCGGCAACATCGCACCACTCAAACCACGCGCCGCGAAGGCGGCATAAGCTCATCATTGGAATTCGACTGAATTAGGAGTCACGCACATGTCAAAGCCAGTCATTGGTTTCATCGGCCTCGGGCTGATGGGGGGGAATATGGTCGAAAACCTGCAAAAGCGGGGATTTACGGTCAATGTCATGGATCTCAATAAAGAAGCGGTCGCAGCCGTACTCGCACGCGGAAATGCTAGCGAGGCAAATTCTCCCAAAGAGCTCGCTGAGAAAAGCGATATAATTCACCTCTGCGTCACCACATCGGAAGTTGTGGAATCTCTGGTCTATGGCGAGAATGGCATTCTGGCGGGTATCAAAGAAGGTTCGGTACTCATCGATTTCGGGACCTCAATCCCGTCTTCGACCCAGAAGATCGGTGCAGCGCTGGCCAAGAAGGGCGCAGGCATGATTGATGCTCCGCTTGGCCGCACGCCTGCACATGCCAAGGACGGCTTGCTCAATATCATGGCGGCTGGCGACAAGGCGACGTTCGACACGTATGAACCAGTGCTCAAGGAGCAAGGCGAGAATGTCTTCTATCTCGGCCAGCTCGGCGCCGGACATACGACCAAGCTGATCAACAATTTCATGGGCATGACTACGGTCTGCGCCATGTCACAAGCATTTGCGGCAGCGGAAATGGCGGGTGTGGATCGAGCGCAGCTCTATGACATCATGTCAGCAGGTCCCTCGAATTCTCCGTTCATGAAGTTCTGCAAGAATTATGCTGTCGACGGGGTGAGCGATCTCGGTTTTTCGATCAACAACGCCAACAAAGACCTTCGATATTTTCGGCAGATGATGTCAGACTTGGGGTCCGGATCATTGATCGCAGACGGGACATCCGAGAGTTTGCGCGCTGCTGTTGATCGAGGCATGGGGACGGGCAACGTTCCCGAGATCTTCGACTATTTTGTCGAGTTGAAAAAAGAAAACGCGTAACTCCCTGTTGGTAGGTCCGACACGGAGCCGGAAGGATTTGATGATGGCACCAGGCGTAGCGACACTCGGCGAATTGATGATGCGCCTGAAGCCACCGGGCAAGCTGCGTTTGCGACAAGCAAACAGTTTTGGAATCTGTCACGGCGGTGCTGAGGCGAATGTTGCGGTGAGTCTCGCGCAGTTTGGCTTGCGCAGCCGTTTCATCTCCGCGCTCCCGACAACAGAGCTTGGAGAGCAAGCCGTCATGGCCGTCCGCGCTGCTGGCGTGGAGACGCAGCACGTGGCGCGCTTGTCCGGCCGGATGGGGCTATATTTCCTGGAAGAAGGCGCCGATGTTCGCGCAGGGTGCGTCGTATATGATCGCCAGGACACAGCATTCTGCGCCCTCGATACTGCGCAGATCGACTGGGACGCAGCCTTTTACGGCATGTCCTGGTTCCACGTGAGCGGCATCACGCCAGCCATTGCGCCGTCGACCCGCGACCTGACCAAGGCTGCGCTGACAGAGGCAAAGGCGAGGGGCGTTCACATTTCCATAGATCTCAATCATCGCGAACGTCTCTGGCAATTCGGCCAATCCGCCACGGATGTCATGCCGGCACTGGTTGAGATGGCCGACACGTTGATCGCGGGGCGGGGCGACTGCGCTGCGTGCCTCGGATTTTCGCCCGTTGGTGATGGCAGCAACAATGACTGGTATGAAGAACTCTCGGCAGACGTCCTGCGTCGGTTTCCCAATTTGTCCCGTTTTGCGGTGACCATCCGAAACTCGAGCTCGGCCGATCATCATCGATGGGCGGCGCACTTCCGGTCCAGCGAAGGTTCGTTCTTTTCCCAGGCTTACGACCTGCGAAACGTGGTCGACCGCGTTGGCACCGGGGACGCATTTTCTGCCGGCTTGATCTATGGTCTGGTCAGCGACATGTCGAGCAAAGACGCGCTCGAATTTGGCGCGGCGGCGAACGCGCTCAAGCACTCAATTGCTGGCGACGCCAATATGGTGACCGCTGACGAAGTTCACGCGTTGATTGAGAGCGATGGAACCGGGCGTTTACGCCGGTAATTGCCTGGGTGCTGTCAGTCTAACGCGAACCCATCTCCAGTATCGAACGGCGCAGGGGCTCTTATCCAGCCAAAAACCCACGCGATTCGGAGAGGGCGGCGTTTCTCATCGATTTGAATGTTTGGCGGTGATTGATGTGGCGGTCTAGATTGAAGTGATTGTGGAACGAAGCGTGGGTCGAAACGAATTTCTGTAGGGTCGACATTCGCCTGAACCTGCTCATCGCTCGCTCTCTTCGCCTGAACTGTAGATGGCTGTTCTCCGCCCGGGGTGCTGTCAGTCTAACGCGAACCAATCTCCAGCATCGAGCAGGAT
>CAYGUD010000403.1:0-2408 GCA_964352865.1 uncultured Hyphomonas sp. | reverse complement strand
CGAAACTGACTGGCCCATGCGGTGCCATTTCGGTGGGCCAGGAATCCGGACAGTCCCGACAGCCCACTTCCCATCTCGTTGAGAAACGAGCTGGCAATTTGGACGTCTGCGCTGCCCGGTGCATGCTGACGCGTGTGCATCAAATTGAGCTGTTCCGGGTCCACGTTGGACAGCCGCCCGCCCCAGTAGATTATGCTCGGGCGCGTGCCGACCGCACATGAGACCACCAGAGTCATATCGCCAGCAGTGAGCGTCGCATATCCATTCTGAATCATTATCGCACCCGTAGCGTTTCTCTCGATCTTCCATTTCGAGCCATTATTCAGAAATTGCAATTGTTGGAATCAGCACATTGAATTAGCATTTTCGAACAAATTCTTGCACATTCGACCTGTATTCAGTCATAGAAAACAATCTCATGATCGAATACGAACGAAGCGAGGCTGATACAAAACGGCCGCCCTTCTATCAAGATCGACGGAGAGCGATAATGACTGTCTCTACCAAAGCCCTGGCTCGGCGCGTCGATGGGCGCTGCGTGCATCGCCGTCACCACATCAAGTCGGATGGTCGGGACCTGTTTCTTTATGGTTACGCCCCTCATACACAGCCCCGTATCGCTGGAGAAGAACTGCAATCTGTCACGGGGTCGGAACTACGCTGGCATCCACTTCGGGGCGAATGGTCGATCTATGCCGCGGGACGTCAAAATCGAACCTTCAAGCCGAACGCCGCTGCCAACCCGCTTGCGCCCAGCCAGAGTGGAAAACCGCTGACAGAAATTCCGTTCTCGGATTTCGAACTTGCCGTGTTCAGCAATCGCTTTCCAAGTCTCTATCCCGATGCCCCAGAACCCGAAGCATCGACTGTCAAAGCGCACAATGCAGCAGGTGCCTGCGAAGTCATTGTTTACGCACCTGAGGCGGACGGATCGCTGGCCACGTTGTCTCAAGACAAAAGACGGCTTTTGGTCGAAGCTTGGATTGATCGCTATCAAGCGATGTTTGATGCTGGCTCAGCCTTTGTTCTGCCGTTTGAAAATCGCGGCGATGAAGTTGGCGTCACATTGCATCACCCGCATGGTCAGATCTATGGATTCCCAATTGTCCCATCGCCTCAGCAACGCGCCGTCGATGCGTTTGAGAGCGGTTATGATCTCGCTGCAGATGCAAAGTCCTGGGGCGATCCGTATAGGATTGCCAGCGCTGGGGGCCTGACCAGCTATGCGCCGCGTTTTGCAAGGTACCCATACGAAGTCTGGATCTCCGCTCTCGAGCCGGTCTCTGGTCCATGGGCATTCAACGAAGAACAATCAGATGGGTTTGCTCATCTGCTGGGTGACACTGTGCGCCGTTACGATGCCTTCTTTGGCCGCGATACGCCATACATGTTGAGCCTGCACGCAGCGCCTTACGGCAAAGACGGCGACTTCCAGTTTTCCGCACAATTCTACCCGCTATTGCGGGCGCCTGACCGGGTGAAATATCTCGCCTCCGTCGAACAGGCGACTGGCGTATTCACAGTCGATGTCATGCCGCGCCAGGCCGCAGACCAGTTGCGAGGCGTGCTATGAGCGTGACAGCCGGTTTCGAACAGACATTCGGCGTAAAGCCACTAGTCCACGCATCAGCGCCTGGCCGGGTCAACCTGATTGGCGAGCATACTGATTATAATGGCGGCGCCGTGTTGCCGGCAGCGTTGCCGCAGCGTGTGCATATTGCGTTGGCGCATCAGGCACCGGCGAAAATCACCATTAAATCATCCCGCTTCGCTGCCACAATCGAGCGACCGATTGGCGACCGCAAACGCGGCGACTGGACGGATTACGCGATGGGCGCGGTCATGAAAGCGGCAGAGCTCGGCTGGTTAGAGGGCGGCTTGCTCTTGCAGATCGACAGCGACGTGCCGGACGGAGCTGGCGTTTCTTCTTCCGCTGCTTTGATCACGGCAATCCTGCGAGCCGCAGCTCAACTTGGCCGCGCGACGACCAACGCAGTGGCCATCGCGCAACATGCACGCGCTGTGGAAAATGATTATATTGGCATGCCATGTGGGATCATGGACCAAATGGCCGTCGGCCTCGCTGATCACGGCAGAGCCCTGGCGCTCGATACGCAAAGCCTGGAATATGAAGTGATTGATATTCCGCAGGGCTGGCGCTTTGTCGTAATCCATTCTGGGGTTCGACGCGAATTGGCTGATGGGCGATATAAAACGCGATTTGAGGAATGCCAGGCTGCGTCGAAACAGCTGAACGCGGAAATGTTGTGCCACCTCGACGCGTCCCAAATCGCGGCCATGTCTGCCCTGCCCGAAAACTTGGTCAGGCGCACGCGGCACGTGACGAGCGAACACAAACGTACGCTTGAAGCGACGTCGGCTTTGAAAGCGGATGATCTGGACCGGTT
>CAYGUD010000402.1:0-2412 GCA_964352865.1 uncultured Hyphomonas sp. | reverse complement strand
ACGCGGTGCACCGGCGGAGCTGCCTCCGGTGACCAGTGGACGATGGGCGCCGGAACGCACGTCAATTGTCCATAAGTCGCCGCGATCCTGGTCTTTCAATTTGTCCATCGAGCGGCGGACATAGACAATTGTCTTGCCGTCCGGAGAGATTTGTGGGTCGGCGGCATATTCAATATCGAACACGCGCTCGGCCGTGAATTTTCGGCTTTCATCCTCGCCATGATCATCGGCCAGAGCTGGCGCAGCTATTACACTACTCGCCAGGATCAGGCCGGTCAGAACCGTCAATCGCATTATATCGTCTCCCATTGTCTCTCTTCAGCTTGGCTAACACAGTTTTTCAGGCGCGCCCAAGCTATGTCTTTTCCTGGCCACAAGTTTTTACTATATTCAGTCTATGAGCTTGTTGTCGCATCCCGGCGCGGGGTGGTCTGTCCGCCATTGGCGGCGAGATGATTATCCGCAAATCGAAGTGATCTTTCGAGATTGCCTCAAAACCTTTCCTTGGCGCGGCCCTGAAACCACTGAAATCATGCGGCTGCGACAGACCTTGTCTGCGAATGTGGCTTTCGTCTCTGTCGAGAAACAGGCCGGGGTGATTGGCTTCCTCACTTTGGAGCAAGGCAAAGCCTATGTCCCGCATGTTTTCGTCGACAATGACTGGCGACTTTGCGGTGTTGGCAGCGGTTTGCTAAGCGTCGCCCGCCGCTTTGTCGGCCAGCCTTTGCAGCTCGATGTCGATGTTCAGAACGAATCAGCGATTGAGGCCTATACGGCTCTTGGCTGGCGTGAACGGGCTAAAGTCGGCCGCGGTCGTCAGGAACAAGTTCGCTTGATCGGACCTTAACTCAGCGCCGCGACCGCTTTGTCGATATCTTGCAAATGCCTGGCTTGCTCGTCTGCGCTTAGAAAAGATCCCGTGAAACTGTTGCGGGCCAGAGTGATAATCTCATCATGGGTCAATCCAACAGCCGCCGCCGTCTCGCGGTAATTCTGGTTCACATAGCCGCCAAAATAGGCCGGGTCGTCGCTATTGATGGTCGCGCGCAGACCAAGCTCAAGCATGCGCTTCATCGGGTGATCCTTCAGGTCGTCGACCACACAAAGCGAGAGATTTGACAGCGGGCAGACCGTCAGCGTCAGGTCTGCGTCTCGAACGCGCGCAATCAGCGCTTCATCCTCGAGCAGGCGATTGCCATGATCAATGCGGTCAATCTTGAGCAGATCCAGCGCTTCATAAACATATTCTGGCGGGCCTTCTTCGCCGGCATGCGCAACCAGTTTCAGACCTTTTTCGCGGGCCGCGGCAAAGACATTTTGAAATTTCGACGGCGGATGACCGAGCTCACTACTATCCAGGCCGACGCCATGGATACGGTCCAGGTACGGCGCCGCTTGTTCCAGCGTTGCGAACGCGTCGTCTTCTGTCAAATGGCGCAGGAAGCACATGATCAGCTTGTAGCTGATACCGTATTTGTCCTTGGCCGCATCGAGGGCTGAGAGAATACCATCGATCGGCACACTGAACGCCAGACCGCGCTCTGTATGGCCTTGCGGGTCAAAGAAGACTTCGACATGCCTGACATTGTCAGCGTGGCAGCGCTGCAAGTAGGCATCGGTTAAGTCGTGGAAATCAGCTTCGGTCTGCAACACCGACATGCCCTGATAATAGATGTCCAGAAAATCCTGCAAGTTCGAGAAATTGTAAGCCGCTTTGACCTCATCGAGCGTCTTGAACGGGATCTCGACTTGGTTGCGCTCAGCAAACTGCATCAGCTGTTCCGGTTCCAGGCTCCCTTCAAGGTGCAAGTGGAGTTCGGCTTTCGGGAGGGCGGCGATCAATGCGTGTGTATCTGTCATGATCTGCTGCTAGCGAATTTTCTCGCAAAAGGGGAGCCCTGCATCTCAACCCTCGCGATTTCTTTAACCATTGCTATAGTTGTCGCGATAGCGTCGTAAGGGGCGGCGCCAAGGAGGTGACCTATGGATTTACTTTGGTGGATCTTACCGGCTTTGTCCGGCGTGATCGGCTTGATGCTGAGCTTTGCTGGATTAGGGCGATTGCTGAAACTGCGTCTGGCCGCGGGCGGATTGCGATTGCTGTTTGGGATAGGTGTTCTCGGCGCCGCGGGAATCGGCACATTTGTTGGCCTGAACCTGCAAACTTATGAACGCCTGACTTATGAGCGCGTTGTCGCGACCGTCAGCTTCGATCAGGCCCCGAATTCACAGGATACCTATAGCGTCACGCTGGCTTTGCCGGATGATGAAGTACGAATCATCGATGAAATCCAAGGCGACGAGTTCTCGCTTGGCGCACAAGTCATTACGTTTAAGCCGATGGCACAGATGCTCGGCTATGACAGTGTTTACCGACTGGATTTCCTCGAAGGGCGAAATGCTCGCCGGTAC
>CAYGUD010000401.1:0-2423 GCA_964352865.1 uncultured Hyphomonas sp. | reverse complement strand
AGACCCGGCCAGTCAGGTCTATGTCCGCAGCAAAGTTCGTCTCACCGAAGAATGCGGCATGCGGTCCCTGCACCATCAGCTGCCAGCAGACGCCAGCCAGGCGGAAGTTGAAGGCCTGATCGCTGACCTCAATGCAGACCCGGACGTCGATGGCATCTTGCTGCAATTGCCGCTGCCAAAAGGTCTCAATGAAGCGGCTGCGATTGAGCAAATCGACCCTTCGAAAGATGTTGATGGCCTGACAGAAGCCAGTGCAGGGCGCCTCAGCCTTGGCAAACCCGGCCTGCGCCCATGTACGCCGACAGGCTGTGTGATCCTGGCCAAGAGCGCGCTTGGGAATGACTTGTCTGGTAAGCATGTTGTTGTCATCGGTCGCTCGATCCTGGTCGGCAAACCAGCGGCGCTATTATTCCTGGCAGAAAATTGCACGATCTCGATTGCTCATTCGCGCACCGCTGACTTGCCCGGGCTATGCCGGACGGCGGATATTGTTGTGCCCGCCGTTGGACGTCCACAAATGGTCAAAGGCGATTGGTTGAAACCGGGGGCCTGCGTGATCGATGTTGGTATCAACCGGATCGACGCCCCGGAACGCGGCGAAGGCAAGACCCGCCTGGTGGGCGACGCTGACTATGATAGCTGCGCGGCTGTGGCAGGCTCGATTACGCCGGTGCCAGGCGGTGTCGGGCCAATGACCATTGCCTGCCTGTTGCGTAACACAGTGCTCGCGGCTTGCGCCCGTCGCGGCTGGGATTTGCCGGAAGGGCTGTGAGTCAGCCGTTTAAAGCCTCGAACAGATCGCTATTTCAGCAGCTCTGGCAATCCCAATCCGGCCGTTGCGCGCTGTGTTCCAAGCCAATGCTCCGCAACCGGTTCGAGGTCGCTCATGGCCGCATCTGGGCCAAGCAAAGGGCGACATTCGACCATATCATCCCGCGTTCAAAGTGTGGTTCAGATGCACCTGAAAATTTGCAACTCGCGCATGCGCGGTGCAACAAGGTCAAAGGCAATCAGCATTAGCTATTTGGCGACGTCTTCCGGGATCGCCTGATCCATCGTCCGCGCCGGTTCGCAGCACGGGCCACCGACTTGCTTGGCCGGGACACCGGCGACAGTGCACTGGGCCGGAACGTCCTTGAGCACGACTGATCCAGCAGCGACTTTGGCTTCATCGCCAACTTCGATATTGCCGAGCACTTTCGCCCCGACGGACAATAGCACGCCTTTGCCGATCTTGGGGTGACGGTCGCCGACTTCCTTGCCAGTACCGCCGAGTGTGACGCCGTGCAGGAGTGAGCAATTATCGCCAACCACCGCCGTCTCACCAATCGTGATATCCGTTGCGTGGTCGAGCATGACGCCTTTGCCAATTGTCGCAGCAGGATGCACGTCGACGGCGAATAGTTCGCTGGCCCGAGACTGGAAATGAAAGGCCAGCGTTTCGCGGCCCTGTTTCCAGAGGTGATTAGCGATGCGGTGGGTTTGCAGCGCCAGGAAGCCTTTGAAGAACAGGAATGGCTGTAGCATGCCGCGACAGGCCGGATCACGCTCCAGCGTGGCTTGCATGTCTGCTTCTGCGGCTTCGACCAGACTGTGCCGTGCATCATAGGCGTTGGCGATGACTTTGCGAACTTGCTGTGCGCCCATTTCCGGACCGGCAAGTTTTTCGGCCAAGTGAAAGGCGAGGGCCTGGCAAATTGTCTCGTGGCTCAGAATGGCGGCATCAATATAGCTCGCCATTGTCGGCTCATCCGCAGCCGCGGCACGGGCTTCAAACCTTAGCCGGGTCCAGACAGGTGGCGGTGCGCCGATATCGGGATTGTTTTCCAGATTCTGGTTCACAGGTCGGTGCCTCCATTTGGCGATCATTCCTACATGGAGTCAGCGCGAATAGACTTCAAGTCTATGTGTTGGGGGCAGCTTGTTTCTTTTTGTGCAGAAAACGGATCGCAAACTCGCCAGAGACGGCACGGACGACTTCACCGAGCAGCGAGCCAACACGGACATTTTCACCAACGACCGGAACCGGGCCGTCAAATTCGAAAGCTGCACCAGCGAGCGAAATGTCGATGACGCGGCATTGCAGCTGCGTCCCGTTCGAGCGCGTGATCAAGGCGGGTCCACCTGTGGCTCTGCGCGGCGATGCGCGCTCGTCTTCGAGGTCGTATTTTTTGTGATTGAGCAACCAGACCAGGCGATCTGCGAGCTTGTCTTTCTTGTGTTGCGGCGACTGGAACGCGACGGCAAACCCGTCATCGGTCGCGCGGATCACCTCGCCAGAAACGCGGCCGAGATCGTCGAAATAACAAACAATGCGACTGCCCATTTCGGGAATGGCGGCTGATTGTACACAAACACCACCACAGGAAACATTCTGCGTCAGGAAGGTATGATCGGTGCCTTCATGTAGAAACCGTCCATGC
>CAYGUD010000400.1:0-2430 GCA_964352865.1 uncultured Hyphomonas sp. | reverse complement strand
GCCCAGCTCTATGGATGTTGTGTTCGTCGCCTGGGTCAGCCGCTTTTGCCGGCCAGATGGGCGTGAAGCTGGCTTTCGCGGACTTCCTAAATCCCGGCGGCGCCAAGGATGCTCTAGCTGCTTATCACGACGCGTTCGAACCGTCGCCATTTTGCCCTGAGCCCTATACTGGGATTGGCTTGGTAGTGGTCGCGGCAGATACGGACGAAGAGGCGGAATATCTCTCCGGCCCAATCAAAGCCTGGGCGCTGGGGCGCGGGACCGGAGAGTTCCGGCCTTATCTCAGCGCCGCAGAGGCCAAGGACTATCTCGCGCAAGCACCACTGGCGCCACCGCAGCGTGGGATCATCGGCTCAGGCATATCAGTGGCGCGGCAGCTTATCGCTGCAGCAGCCGAAGCGCGCGCGAATGAGCTATTCTTGCTTTCGATCACCGACAGTATCGAGACAAGGATCAATAGCTACCGCCTGATTCAACAGGCCATGGCCGCGATCAGCGTAGATTAGGCATCACTGCGAGCAGTGGACTGAGCGCACTGGCGCCGAGTTGTTTACAGCGCATGGGCGACCAGCCATGTTTTGGATCGGGATGATTAGCGTCATCCTTGAACGGCATCTCAAGCGTCATGGCGAGACAATCAAAGCGCTCTGCCAGAGCATTCGTACAGATTGTCAGATTGGCTTTGCCTGCCGCGCTGATTGGATAACCGAACTGCGTCTGGAACGCGCCGTTTGATGATTTGACGTATGACGATTTGAAATTTTCCAGCAATCCCGAAAGCCGGTCTGACCATTTCGGAATACCTTCAGACCCAGCGATAAAATTGTACGGTAAAGCCTCGTCACCGTGGACATCGAATGCAAGATCACAACCTGTTTCGATCATCTTTTGCAACACCAGATAGACTTCCGGGCTTTTTTCCATACTTGGTTCGGCCCATTCGCGGTTGAGATTCACGCCCGCCGCATTGGTGCGCAAATGGCCACGTGCGCTGCCATCAGGGTTCATGTTTGGAATGACGTAAAATACGGCGCGGCTCAGCAAGTCTTTCGAAATCGCGGAGATTGGGTCGAGCATACGTTCCAGGAACCCTTCCATCCACCATTCTGCCATAGTCTCGCCGGGATGCTGGCGCGCCGTGATCCAGACATTATGTTTGTCCGGTCCAGGTTCGCCCAGAGTGATCATATCGAGGTCGCGGCCATCAAGTGTCTGCCCGAGAACGCTGACAGTGGCTTGCTCGTGGCTCAACGCGCCGGCGACAAGCATCTGATGGCGTTCAGTCGAGTATGGCGCAAAATAAGCGACATAGAGTGCGTTGACGTTGAGTTGGGTATCGATCACCAGACTATGGCCATCAAAAGATGTCGGAACCCGCCGCCATTCCATCAAATCGTCAGAAACGACAGCTTGATAGTTTTCCCATCCCTTTGGGTAAGCCGCGCTACCTGCATTTTCAATTACGAGGCGAAGCGCCTGCCCTTTTTCTCCTGTGACGCGAAAATGGAACCATTGGTAAAAGTCTGACTGGTGGTCCTTAGCGATCTCTAGCCGAACATTTGCAGGGTCGCTGGCGTCTTTGACGATGATATTGCCGCTATCAAAGGCGGCGGAGATGTTCAGGCTCATGCAGTTTCTTTCACTTTTAAGTCTGCGTGGTAGGCTTTTGCCATCTTGCTGTCGATCCCCTGCATTTTCAGAAAAGCACTCAGCACCCCGAGTTTGCGATTGGGCTCCTGTCCATCGGCGATGCGGTGCAACTGACTATAATACCAGCCCTGCATACCAAATCCGTTCAGCGCCTTGAACAGACCAATTGAGGAGTTCGGGCCAAAGATCCCGGGCCCGATGCGCAGGGTCTTTTCCCATTTGGGCAGCTCAAGAAGGTTGCCGGCGATCATCTCTGCAGGAGCATCCACATCTACGCAGAGGGGACGCCCGAGACCGATCAGATCCGCCTCGCCGCTGGCAAGAGCGTCATTCATACCAGAAGCGGTTCTGAAACCGCCTGTGACCATGAGCGGCATCTTCGCAACGGATTGCACTTCTTTGGCATAATCGAGGAAATACGCCTCACGCCGTTTCGTACTCGCGCTGGCGCCCTCATCATGGACAGGCTTGAAGCCTTCCATATCCATCATTTTGGGCTGCTCATAATTGCCGCCCGAAATCTCGACAAAATCGAGTTCCAATCCGTTAAGAAGGCCAATCACGGCCATTGAGTCGGTTTTTGTGAAGCCGCCTTTCTGGAAATCGGCTGAATTCAGCTTCACCGAAACACCGAACCCCGGCCCGGCCTCGGCTTTTGCGGCTTTCAGAACCTCTAATAACAAACGCGCCCGGTTTTCCAGCGTTCCGCCCCACTCATCATCCCGCTGATTGGTCAGCGGCGACAGGAACTGGCTCATCAGATAGCCATGCGCGGCGTGA
>CAYGUD010000399.1:828-2465 GCA_964352865.1 uncultured Hyphomonas sp. | reverse complement strand
GGCCGGCCCGGTGCAAGATCTGCAGCAAGTTCAACATTCGCGTCTTGGGATTTGAGGACGGTTTTGGTGTCATCTTCCGATAGCGGGTAAAAGCGCAGCACCTGGCAGCGCGACCTGATCGTCGGCAAGATTGGTTGCGTCGAATGCGAGATCAGGATTAGCAGCGCATTGTTCGGCGGCTCTTCGAGCGTTTTCAGCAGCGCGTTCATGCCCGAAACGTTCATTTCATCGAGTGAGTCGACAACACCAATACGCCAACCGGACAAAGCTGGACGCAAATGGAAGAATTGATTGAGCTCACGGATCTGATCGACAGTGATATCCTGACGTAATTTCCCTTTTTCGTTCAGACCGCGCTGGATCCATTTCAAATCAGGATGCCCGCCGGACTGAATCAGCTGCATAGTCTCATCCGAGGCATCGGCATCCATTGAGGGCGCCCCAAGCATCAATCCGGCAGTGCGTTGTGCGACAATGGATTTGCCGATTCCTGATGGCCCCTGGAAGATCCAGCCATGATGTAGCCGACCCGATGCGCGGGCTTGCTCAAACCGTTCGACAGGCGCGTCATGCCCGATCAGTGGAAAGGCTGCGCTCATGATGGCTGCAGCCGATCATCAATCAGATCGATCGCACGCGCGAGGACCGCAGGCGGCGATTGCAGTGCATCGACAATGGCGCAGCGATCTGGCTCTGCTTTCGCGATATCAAGGAACGCGGCCCTGATCTGATTGTGGAACTCCATGTTCCGGTCCTCAAACACATCGCTCACACCGCGTGCCTCGCGGCGGCTAGCGAGCGCTTCTGGTGCGGCGTCCAGAATGATCGTCAGGTCAGGACGGGTTTGCCCCACCACAATCCGTTCTATCTGCAGAAGCGTGTCTGAATCGACGCCATCGATGCTCTGATAGGCTCTCGTAGAATCAGCAAACCGGTCGCACAGAATCCATGTGCCTTTTGCCAGTGCGGGACGAATAAGTTTCGTGAGGTGATCTTCGCGTGACGTATTCATCAGCAAAGCATGCGCCAGAGGTGACCAGTTTGAATCATCTGGCGGCGACAATGCCAATGATCGGACACGTTCCGCCAATGGTGTGCCGCCCGGCTCTCGGGTTACGAGGACGTTCAAGCCACGGTTTTCGAGTGCTGTACGCAGGCCCTGGATTAGCGTTGACTTGCCGGTCCCTTCTCCGCCTTCGAGCGTTATAAACCGTCCCGTACCCGTCACTTATCAGGCTCCGCCGTCCATCATCCGGCTCAAGCCATCGACCGCTTTGCCAAAGAAGCCGAGCCGACCGACACTTTCCGATGCCAGCAAAGGCAATTCGATCGGGTCTTTGCCTTCAATGGTTACGATCAGAGTGGCGATCTGATCGCCTTCATTGATCGGCGCCTCGATCAAACGGTCATGAACAAGCTCTGTCTTGCCCTTGGAAAAGGCACGTTTGTGAGCCGTCACCTCGACACTCTCCCCCAGACGCACGCCGACTTTCCGAGCTTCGCCCATCCAGACGTCGAGTTCAGCGAGGCGTTGATCATCTGCTTCAATCGTACGTGTTTCAAATGCGGTAAACGCCATGCGCATCAGGCGTTCGGCTTCCTGGGCACGCGCTTGCTTGCTGGGAAGTCCATTAATC
>CAYGUD010000399.1:0-818 GCA_964352865.1 uncultured Hyphomonas sp. | reverse complement strand
CCATTAATCACGATGATCCGGCGCTTACCGTCCCGGACAGCCGAGGCCGTCAAACCATAGCCGGAAATATCGAGATGGCCCGTCTTGAGCCCATCGGCGCCATCCATAGTGCCCAGAAGCGGATTTCTATTCGCTTGTGTGTATTGGCCCCACGTGTAGGAATCCTTGCTATACCACTCATAATATTGCGGATAATCGTCGATGATCAGTTTTGCGAGACGCGCCAGATCTGTGGACGAGACAATGTGACCTTCGCCTTCGAGCCCAGTCGAATTGACGAAATTGACCGTGCTCAAGCCAAGTTCATGCGCGCGTTCTGTCATTTGTCTTGAAAAGGCAGCTTCTGAACCAGCAATGCCTTCAGCGAGCACCATACAGGCGTCATTACCAGACATAATGATCATACCGTGCAGTAATTCGCGGACAGTTGGGCGCTCTTTCGGGCGAAGGCCCATCGTTGATGTCCCGGATGGAAAACCGCCACGGCGCCAGGCATCGTCGCTGACAACCATTTCTGTATCGAGTGTGATTTCGCCCTGATCAATCAGGTCGAAGACGAAATACGCGGTCATCATTTTTGTCATTGAAGCCGGGACCATGGGCACGTCGCCATTCTTGGACCACAGCACTTCGCCGGTTTCATGATCCATGATGACGGCATAATCGGCATCAGATTCAAGGATTTGTGCGGTCGCCGCAAATGGCAAGACCAGCATAGACAGAATAATAATCGCGCCGCGCCAGATGTGCATCACAAGTCCTTTCACCAACAGGAATAAGCCCTTTTTCCTGACGCGGAAAAAGGGCTAGTTCGTGGC
>CAYGUD010000398.1:0-2473 GCA_964352865.1 uncultured Hyphomonas sp. | reverse complement strand
GAGGAAGCTGGCCTTGAAACTCGCGATATTCTGGCTGTCTTTTCTCTGGTTTCCGTTTGTTTTTGCCAGCCTAGTCGTGATTTGGCGATCTCGCACCACCGGGAGATATGTGGCTGCCGGTTTGCTTCTATTGTCTTTGCCCCTCGCTTGGGGCCGCTTCGTTGAGCCTCGCATGCTGGTTGTGCATGAAGAAACGATTGTTCTGCCTGCATTCAGTCACGCATCAGATGACTTAAAAATCGTACTTTTTTCGGACATGCACATTGGGATGTTCTCGAACGCGGTATCGATTGAGCGCCTTGTCCGCCGCGTAAATGCAGAAAATGTCGATGCCATTTTCATTGCCGGTGACTTCACATATTGGATCGATCCTGAGGACGTGCCTAAAGCGTTCTCTGCGCTCAAAAAGGCCAACGCGCCGATATACGCGGTTTTGGGGAATCATGATGTCGGGATACCCGGTCGGATTTACGGTGAAAACCTATACGGTCCGCTGCGAGAATTTGGTGTCACTTTTGTCGAGAATCGCAGCTTTGAAACGGAGATTGGCGGTCGAAAAGTCATCATTGCCGGGACCTCGGATCTTTGGCAGCGGGCCTACAGGTTTGATTTTGAGACGACCTTTCCGACTAATGTTCCGGTGATCTTGCTGACTCATAACCCGGATATGGCGCAGCATGTGCCGCATAATGTTCACTATGACTTGATGCTCGCAGGTCATACCCATGGCGGGCAAATACGTCTGCCGATACCCGGCCTGACCCGGGCAATGATCCCCACTCAATATCCATATGACACCGGGCTGCACAGATTGGATCAGCCTGGCCGGGCGAATGAGGCGCTGGTCTATGTCACGCCGGGCACTGGGATGATTGGATTACCGATGCGTTTCCGGCGGCCGCCTCGGATTGATATTCTCACGCTAACCGGCTCTGGCAACAGTTAAGCGGCATCCACACCTTGTATCTTCTAACGAATGGACAAATATGTCTGCGTCTGCCAGTTCTTGGCCAAATTTTTTCCGCTTGAAGGTAGTTTTATGTTCGATCCGCGCCCGACTGATGTGAACCTGGTCCCAACTGTTATTGAACAAACCAGCCGCGGTGAACGCGCGTTCGATATTTTCTCCCGTCTTTTAAAAGAGCGCCTGATCTTCATCACGGGCCCAATTGATGACACGACCGCGTCGCTGGTCTGCGCGCAATTGCTGTTCCTGGAATCAGAGAATCCCAAGAAAGACATCGCGATCTATATTAACAGCCCTGGTGGTTATGTGACCGCTGGCTTGGCGATCTATGATACGATGCAATATATCCGCTGCCCGATCTCGACGGTTTGTATAGGACAGGCGGCCAGCATGGGCTCTTTGCTGCTCGCGGCAGGCGATAAAGGCAGCCGGATCGCGCTCCCGAACGCGCGCGTTATGGTTCACCAGCCATCAGGCGGCTATCGCGGGGTGGCCACAGATATTGAGCGCCATGCTGAGGAAATCCTCGATTTGAAGAAGCGCCTCAACAATATTTATGTTGAACATACTGGCCAAACCTATGAAGCGATTGAGAAAAAACTCGATCGAGATACGTTCATGACGTCGGAAGACGCCAAGGCCTTTGGAATTATCGACACTGTTTATGAGCGCCGCATTGACTCTGAAGAAGATTAACAGGCACTCATCCTGCATTGTGGATGTGAGCTTAGGCTTGCGCCAACCCATAAGGGTTTTAAAGTTAGAAAAAGTGGCTGGGATTCGCTCTCAGTAAATCGCATGTTAAGGCATGCGTGGGATAGAGGTTGCCTATGGCAAAGCAAAACGGTTCCGGCGGCGATTCTAAGAATACGCTCTATTGCTCTTTCTGCGGGAAGAGCCAGCACGAAGTTAAGAAACTCATTGCGGGTCCAACTGTGTTCATTTGTGATGAATGCGTTGAACTCTGCATGGACATTATTCGTGAAGAAAACAAAGCCTCAGGCTTTAAAGCAAAAGAGGGCGTTCCGACCCCTCAAGAAATTTGCGACGTTCTCGACGATTATGTCATTGGCCAGTCATATGCGAAGCGCATTCTGTCTGTGGCTGTGCACAATCACTATAAGCGTCTCGCCAATCCGGGCGGTGCGGATGGCGTAGAACTCGCCAAATCAAACATCATGCTGATTGGTCCGACCGGGTGCGGTAAGACCTTGCTGGCGCAGACACTGGCGCGCGTACTGGACGTCCCGTTCACCATGGCGGACGCGACGACTTTGACCGAAGCCGGTTATGTCGGTGAGGACGTTGAGAATATTGTTCTGAAACTGCTTCAGGCGTCCGACTATAATGTCGAACGCGCGCAGCGCGGTATCGTCTATATTGATGAGATCGACAAGATTTCCCGCAAGTCAGACAATCCTTCGATCACTCGCGATGTCTCAGGTGAAGGCGTGCAGCAAGCGCTCCTTAAGTTGATGGAAGGCACAGTTGCGGCTGTTCCTCCGC
>CAYGUD010000397.1:0-2482 GCA_964352865.1 uncultured Hyphomonas sp. | reverse complement strand
GATACTTGATTTATCATCTCGAGATGTTCATTGTGCAGGTTCATTTGTTGCTTACGGATTTGTCGTACGGAACGGGTTGGGACTGTCTGCGCGGATATTCTGCCAGCGCCTCGAAGTGCACGGAGATCATCGTTCCAGAGAACGCTCACCTGACAGATTCGGGTGATGATTGGAGATGCAATCCCCTTTTCGAAAATCGGTTGAGCAAATGCGTTAGCAATCCTCGATAATTAACTATGACGCACCACACGTGCCGATGGAACAGGAAAATCCGCATTGGGTCAGGAGCGGAGATTGCTGCACTTCGCAATGTTAGAATTGTCATCCCGGAAAGTGCGAAGCGCTTATCCGGGACCCAGCGGATCTGGGTCGCGGCTCTCCGCTGCGCTACGGCCGGGATGACAATTGTGGATATCGTCCCCTCAGACGTCGGAAGCTTCCTTGGGCTTTTGGTCAGGAGGAGACATTAGCTGGAGTTCACACGCGCTTCGCGAATTGCGCAGTACAAGCAAATGCCGGTCGTGATCACTGCGCCGATCACCGCCGCGTAAAACGTGAAGTAAGAAAACAAGTTCGCGATATCGTTCTCGAAGATCGGTTGGATGCCGCGATAAGGCGTGAAGACCGCTGTCGAATATCCGATGAGGTTTCCCCAGAGCATTATGATTGCCCAATAATAAACCCACTTTGCCTGCCGAGCACTAAAGCGAAGCCAGGGACTCAGAGCGACCATCGCCATCACATACATTGAGTTTGCTATTGTTCCCGTATGCGCATTACGCAATAGCTCTTTTTGATCAGGAACCGAAATCTCCATCCTTGGTAATGGTAGGATGTGAAACACATTGTCGGCCAATGCGATTAGCCAGACGAAGCCACCCACAAAACCTAAAAACATTGCAATAAAACAGTGTGTAAGAAGCTTCCCAGCGACAGGTCGTGCGAAGCCTTCTTTTTCGCCATTAATCCAAGTCTGATTGCTCGCCATCTTCATGTCCTCTCCCAAAACAGGTATACGCTGGCTTCTTGTCGCACCGCTTCCTCCATAGAGCAGATCGACAGAGATCCGCAACAATAATTTTACACTGTAAAATTTTTATGTTACGCTCAAGCTATGGCTAGAACCACGATGAAACCCGAACAAACCGCTTCCATTCGCAATGGACTTTTGGATGTGGCGCAGGAACTCTTCGAGGCAGGCGGTTTCGAGGCCATGTCATTTCGAGCAATAGCCGCCAGATATGGCTGCAGCAGCATGAAGGCTTACTCGTATTTTTCGTCGAAAGCCGACATCGTGGATGCGCTGAGAGTCAGAGCTTACGGCTGGCTTAAAGAAGACCTGGAGGATGCGTCCCGCTCAACGGCTGATCCGCGCGAGGCACTGGAACGGATCACATTTGCGTATCTCGACGCCGCAAGAGAGCGTCCGCGTATGTATGAGTTGTTATACACGCATTACGGTGAAAAAAACGAAGATCACCCCAAATTGTTAGATGCCAAAAAAGGTGCGCTTGGGGTCTGTCAAAGCGCGATTGAGACGCTCGCAAAGCAACCTGATTATCATCTCAAATTTGAGCCAAACAAGTCAGCCCATCTTTTCTGGGTTGCCGCGCATGGTTTGGTGTCGTTGCAGGCGGGCGGGTTCCTTGTCGTCGGTTACGACGCTGATGAAATCCTGCCAACTTTGTTCGAAACGACACTCAACGGCATTTTTGAGAGGAAGGTGATATGAGCCAGATACCCAAAGAGGGTGAACTGATTGTTCGTAAAATCCCGTTCAAGTTTTCAGATGATTTGAATCCCATCTGGCACCCGCACCATGAATGGTCCCAAATGGTCAACGGCGCATCGGTGACGATGCCATATCTCGAACCATTTTTGGTTGCCACCCTCCGCGAGGCGAGCGCGCAAATAGATGATCCACACATCAAAGAAGAAGCAGTGGGTTTTTGCGCTCAGGAAACAACACATTTCAAGACCCACCGACGCTATAATGAGCTTCTGAAAGCCAATGGCTATCCAGAACTGGCGGATGTAGAAGCCAGGATGAGGGAGAGTTACATCAAGCTCAGGGAAAAGAGCTTGTCCTACCGGCTGGCTTATGCGTGTGGCTTCGAAACCATGACACTCGGGATCACTAACTGGTTAGTATCTCGCAGGCAAAAACTCTTTGGAGGCTCAGATACTCGTGTTGCCTCGTTCATCCTGTGGCACTTTGTGGAAGAAGCCGAGCACAAACGCGTCGCGTTCGATGTGTATCAAGATATTGATGGTCGCTATTGGACGAGACTGGTCGGTATTTTCACCGGGTCTCTGCATGTTTTCTGGTGGTCTCGTAAGGCCGCCGTTGCGATGCTGAAAACGGATGGTTGTTGGAAAAGTCTACGCTCACGAATTCGATTGTGGCGCAGGACCGGAGAGTTCTTTTTTGCGATCCTGCCGACTCTGTTGCGCAGCGCCAGCCCATGGCACAATCCGGAAG
>CAYGUD010000396.1:0-2531 GCA_964352865.1 uncultured Hyphomonas sp. | reverse complement strand
TGATTACAGATCTCCTTCTGCAGGCAGCAATTGCGCCTCGATATAGTGATTGTTCGCCGCAAAGGTTTCACGCACCGCCGCAAGGGCAGCTTCGGTCATCACCTCGCGAACGTCATCTTCATACGACATCAAATCGTCGATCGACCCGCCAATGGCGAGCCAGCCGCCGAACAGGTTGGCCATGTTTTCTTGACTGTCGCGGGCATAAATCGCGGCAGCTGCCATTGAGTTGCGCACCCGCGTCACGTCTTCGTCGCTGAAGCCGGTTTCCAGCAGCCCCGTCAGCTCAGCCATCACAGCCGCTTCAAGCTCTTCCATGCTGACACCTGGACTCGGCGTCGCATAAATCACCGCGGGGCCATTATCATGCAGACCGGTCCAGGCGAACGTGCCAACATTCACGGCCAGCTTCTGCTCCTCGACGAGCGCGACATAAAGCAAACTCGTATTGCCGCCGCCAAGCACATCTAGCCCCACTTCCAGCGCGAGCGAGAAGTCGCGGTCACGTTTCTGACTGGTGCCATTATAATATCGATACCAAACCGGCTGACGGACTTTCGGGTCACTGTGGACGATTTCCTGCGTCTCTGTGAGCGCCGGCACATCCGCCCATTTACGGGTGCCGTCGACCAGGCCAGACGGCTCGATTTGTCCGTAATGCTCGTCCGCCAGGGAGCGGACTTCTTCGCCCGTCACATCGCCCGCGACAATCAGAATGGTGTTCTCCGGCGAATAGAATTTATTGTAAAAGTCGATGCCATCTTGCGGCGTCAAAGCTTCGACTTCATCCATCCGGCCGATCACTGTGATCTCATAAGGATGCCCTTTCCAGAACTCGGCCAGGACTTTTTCCCTGAGGATCACGCCGGGATTATTATCGACGCGCTGGCGCCGTTCTTCTTTGACGACGTCGCGCTCCGTAATAAAGCTGCCATCTGGATCTTCATCGATGATCAGATCCGTCATCCGCTCTGCTTCGAGCGCCATCATCTTTCCGAGATGCTGTTTCGCAACGCGCTGATAGTAAGCTGTGTAATCCCAGCTCGTGAACGCATTATGCTGGCCGCCAAGGCGCGCCACCGTCGAGGCGAATTCGCCATCTTCCAGATCGTCCGTGTCCTTGAACATGACATGCTCAAACAAATGCGCGATCCCGGACTTACCTTCGGCTTCATCCACGGCGCCAACTTTGTACCAGACCATGTGAGTTACAACTGGCGCGCGATGGTCCGGCAGGACAACGACGTCCATACCATTATCGAGCGTAAATGTTTCCGGAGCCCAAGTGTCTTCGGCGCTGTCAGCGAGCGCCGAACTGCCAAAAAGAGCTATAGCGGCAAGCCCGCCGGATATTAGATATTTCATACACTTCTCCGCGTGCTTCGCTTAGGTCTCGATATGACCGGGTGTTTAAGTCCCAGGCAGCTTCAGGCGCTCGCCGCTACCACGGGCTATTGTGACCTCTTCGCCGCCGGTCGCGCTGTCGGGGGATTCATTCTCGGATCCATCAGAGCTCATCACGCGATCAGACACGCTGGTCGACTTACGAATGACTTTCGCTTCTTCCCAATCCACTTGCTGACGGATCACAGGGCTAACCGCATTGGCGCCAGCAGCTGCCACCAGGGCGCGTTCAGAGGCACTGGCTGACTGGCCGATGTCTGAACCAAAAGCAGACGCTGTTCCAGCGCGAGTCGGGTCAACTTCAAATGGCGTCCCTGACCCGGCGACTGGTGGGCGCAAGCTGTAATCCGGTGGGATGACCAAGGGTGCCTTTTTCACAACCCGGAACTCGTCCGGACTGCTGCTGCCACCGAGGCTGGCACAGCCCGTGACAAGCATGCCGGCAATACAGGTCGAAACTAAAATAGCAGTTTTCATTATGGCGTCCTCGCCTTGTCTTCGTTTACGGCCCCAGCCGCTTTTTCCTGCCGCGACATTAGGAACTGGTCGGCAAAGAGCAAGACCGCACCTACAGATATCGCCGCATCTGCAACGTTGAAGACATAGTTGAAAAAATATGGCCGTAACAAGCCGCTAAAGTCCAGGAAGTCCACAACCGCGCCGAAGCGAATGCGGTCAATCACATTCCCGAATGCGCCGCCAATCACCATGGCCAGCGCAATCCCGGTAAACCGCCGAGAGGCGCGGACCAGCCAAACTGTAAAGCCGACCGCAATCGCCGTAGTCAGAATGACCAAAAGCCAGCGCATGATGCCTTCTGACTGACCGATCCCAAAACTGATCCCGCGATTCCACACCATGTTGAGGTCAAAGAATGGCAAGACATCGATTCGCCCGCAGCGTTGGGTTTGATCCAGACAGCCCAACGCATTGAACTTGGGCTCATTCAGGATCAGCCACTTGCTCCATTGATCCAGGATTACAATCACCGGGATCAGGAAGAATAATGCATAGCGGAACGGCTTGGTCATGCTTTACCTCTGACTTCCCGGATAGCAGCCGCATCTCGCGGTGTCACATCCGGAAATTCGGGATCAGCGGTTGTTGGATCGAAATATTTCCAGCTG
>CAYGUD010000395.1:1547-2531 GCA_964352865.1 uncultured Hyphomonas sp. | reverse complement strand
CTAGAGGTGCACGTTGCTGGCATCAAGCCGCGCATGTCGCACATTTGGCCCTATTTGGAAAGGCCTGGTTTGCGGTTCATCGTAACCCCGCAACCTCGAGCGCGTCCGCCTGCGACGCTGCCAGTTTCTCCTCGCTAAACCCATCTAGGCTTTCTTCGAACAGTCGGTGATAATTCAGCTCGGCGCCTAATCTCAAATAGGCCGCGCCGAGCCCGATTGCGGCCCGGTCCATAAAGACAAATTCAGCGGGCACGGTCACGGGGCCTTTTTCCTTCAGCAATCGGCGAACCGCAAAGGCTTCCTTGCGACCATATTCGCCTGGCTTGACGCCGTCTGCGACACTGCGCACCCGGTCATCGATCAGCGGCCCATAAATGAACCGCGCCCAGATGCTCAGCACTTCCACCAATTCCGTATTCAGACCCTTAAAGCCCCACTTCTCGAACGCGGCATAGACCGCATCGAAATCATCCGCGAGCAGGCCCCGGTAAAGATCAACCACACCGGCCACAAAGCTCGGCGGGAAAATGCGAATGCACCCAAAGTCCAAGAGATTGAGCGCCTCTCCCGCTTGCGTGACTTGATAATTGCCCAGATGCGGGTCGCCATGAATCACAGCCGCGCCCGTAAACGGCCTCCACCAGGTCCAGAAGAGGTGCCGCGCAATCGTATTGCGAACCTCTTGCGGCGCCGCTTCATAATCATTCAAACGATCCCCTGTGACCCATGACATGGTCAACAAACGATCCGTACTCAGCTCCGGCACCAAGTCCGGGACGGTGACATAGTCGGCATCTTTGAGCAAATATTGATACAAGGCCAAATGCTTCGCCTCGCGCGCATAATCGAGCTCCTCACGGAGACGATCAGTGACTTCTTCGATGACTTCGGACGTATCGACCGAGCCTTCCAGGCGTTTAAACATGCCAAGCAGCAATCTGAGTTGACCGACATCGCTTTCGACGGCCGAACTCATATCCGGAT
>CAYGUD010000395.1:0-1537 GCA_964352865.1 uncultured Hyphomonas sp. | reverse complement strand
GCTTACAGGCGACCTCTCGGCCATCGTGCAAGGTCGCGCGGTGGACTTGCCCCAGGCTCGCCGCATGCGCAGCCTCTTTGCCAAACTCGGCAAATTTGCTCTGCCAATCCGCACCAAGCTCGGCGCGCATACGGCGTTTCACAAAGGGCCAGCCCATCGCCGGCGCTTGAGCCTGCAGCTTGCTCAGCTCATCGGCATATTCTGCGGGGAGAAAGTCCGGCACCGTCGAGACCATTTGGGCGACTTTCATCAACGGCCCTTTCGACTTGCCAAGCGCTGCCGCCAAGGCCTTGGCGATCCGCTCATCACCTTTCTCGCCGCCAAACATCGCATTCGCCGCAAAGGTCAGCCCAGCCCCTGAAAGATTGGTGCCGACTTTCACAGACCGCCCCAGCCGCGCCGAAAGGCGATTACGTTCTGGGTCATTATTGTTCTCTGGCGTGTCGGTCATGGTTCTCTGGGATCTGCTACAATTAAACAGATAGGGCTAAATGCCGACGCGCGAAGGGGTGATTAAGTCGCGGACTACTCTAAACTCGCAAGAAGCGATGCAGCCTTTTGTTTTACAGTAGCGTCTCGGTCGTGTTGGCTCGCACCCGTCAAGAGGTCTCGGATCATCGCCTGCGCATATATTCCCTGTCGTGGATATTGAGACGCTAGGGCCAGCAGAACTTCTGAACGCATTCTGCCCTGGCCAAGATAAAGCTCGCGGGGCAAGCTCAAATGCAGCGAAATTCTTTGCTTAAGATGGCTCCTCAGCGCTTCCGGCCAGCCCTCGTGGAGAATGTGACAGCCGAGCAGCGCAGCTGACTTTCCGGTGGTCCGCTCACTAAGCAACTCAAAACCGAGCAATTTCGAATACGCAAATTCAGGGTGCCGGTGAACCACATCCATACAGTCCGCTAAGTATCCAATTTGAGGCCCGCGAAACCTGCCTGGTTCACGAAGCAAACCATCCAGAATGCGTTCTAGATCTCGCTTCTGCTGACGAATCCACCGCCTGCCAAGAACATCGCTTGACTGAAACCGGTTCCGCGCATCGAGCGTGCGCCAGCGCTGGGCAAGCTGTCGCAACTGTTCGTGCGGTTCGCCTGCAAGTACATTGTACTTTTTGATCATCCACTCAGCGCCCAAGCTTAGATCATCCTTTCGGGTTCGTTTGATGAGCTCGCCCAAGCGCTCACGGCTATAAGGCAGCGGCTCCAAATTCAGCCTCTTGCGGGCCTCAACATGCTCTTCAATCGCGCGCTTAAAACTTGGCTTCGGTTGTAAAGTCTCTGCACCGAAGGGCTTATGCATACCGCGCTCGAAAAACTCTTCTTCGGTGAACGGGTCGAAGGCATTGAGCTCGCCTGTACTGAATAGTTTTCTTTGTGTTCGACTACGCTGCCAGATGGTCAGCGCTTGAAACAGAGCCGCCATGATCACGAGATCCACAATCGCGCGAGCCGCAAAGGTCAGATGCCGCGCCCACTCACCGCTCGCCCCGGCAGACGCTTCGAACGGCACTTGGACATCGACATTATAGATCTCCCAC
>CAYGUD010000394.1:0-2544 GCA_964352865.1 uncultured Hyphomonas sp. | reverse complement strand
CTCGAGCACCGCCGCAACATTCGCGGTGTCAGCGCCGAGCAGTTTCGCCACCTCGTCCAAGTCGACTTTGCAAAAGCCGGCATCATCGGTCTCGTCAATCAAGCGGGCACCAATCAGACTGTCCGCCTGGCTGAGGCCACCCATTTTGAGTTGATCATGCAAATGCTCGTGAAGCGATTTTTCGCTCGACAATGAGCCTTCGAAATCAAAGTCTTCGCCGCCGCCGCGGCCAGATCCAACCGATGACCAGTCGGTTGCGGCGGATGGCCCTGACTGGCTGTCCGCCGTGCGCGCCTCATCCGATCCAGTGCCGGACTCATACATGTCGCTATCCGAAGCATCGACCGCATCGCGTGCATTGGCCATGCCTTCGGCACCATCCAGCGCAAGTTCATCGCGGCCTTTGGATTTGTCGACATCGGCGTCAAACTCTTCGGGCGCCGCATTGTCCGTACGCTCGAGCAGCGGATTGCGCTCAATTTCTTCAGCGACAAATTCAGCCAGCTCGATATTGGACAGCTGCAGCAGTTTGATCGCTTGTTGCAGTTGCGGTGTCATCACCAGGGATTGCCCCTGGCGCATGTCTAAACGTTGATACGCACTCATTGTCCCGCCCTCTACGCCGCAAATCTCTGGCCGAGATAGACCCGGCGGACATCTTCGTTTCGAAGCACCTCATCCGGCGCGCCTTCAAACAGGACGCTGCCTTCATAGATGATCGAAGCTCGATCGACGATTTGTAACGTTTCGCGAACCTGGTGGTCCGTGATCAACACGCCCAGGCCGCGCTTTTTCAGATATCCGACCAGATCGGAAATATCGGAGATGGCGAGTGGGTCAATTCCGGTAAAGGGCTCGTCCAGCAGCATGAAGGCTGGCCGGGATGCCAGAGCGCGGGCGATTTCGACGCGGCGGCGTTCCCCGCCCGACAGGCTGGTTGAAGGCTGCTTGCGCAAATGCGCGATGTGCAGCTCCTCCATCAGTGAGTCGACCTGGTTCTGGCGCTCTGACTTGTCGCGCTCGACAAGCTCAACCACGGCCATGATATTCTCTTCGACATTCATGCCGCGAAAAATACTGGCTTCCTGCGGCAGATAGCCCAGTCCCAGACGGGCGCGCTGATACATTGGCAGAGCCGTGACATCCGCGCCATCAATGTGAATTTGTCCATCATCAGCGCCAATCAGGCCCATGATCATGTAAAAGCAAGTTGTCTTCCCCGCGCCATTAGGTCCGAGCAACCCAACGACTTCCCCCCGCTGCAGACTCAGGGAAACATCATGGACAACCTGACGCTTGCCAAAAGATTTGGCGAGTCCGGTTGCGACGAGGCCTTGGCCAGTCTGGTCCATATGTTTCAGCTCCTTCAGTGATTAGCTCCCGAGGTAACCACTTAGAATAACAGGCTTAAAATCCGTTTAGGCCGATAGATTGAATTTCACCGACCGTCTTCTTCACCTGGCACGATAACCATATTCACCTGGCTATCGCCGCCATCCAATGTTGTTCTGCCAGCTGACAATTCCATGATCAATCGCTCGCCTTTCGCAACATCTTCACCGCGGACCAGGATAATCTCGCCAGTCAGCGTGATTGTGTCCGTCGAGGCGACATAGACGCCGAGATTGCCATTGGCTTTCAGATCCGGCGTCACGTAAAAAACGGTTCCGCGCGCAGTCAGTTTACGAATATCTCCGAAATTAGACCCAATCCCAGTGGTCGTCGTATTGCCAGCGCCGCCATATTCAATCGTCACAACATCAGCTCGCAAGCGCGCCGTGCCCTGCGTGATATCAACATTGTCGATCAGAATGACTTTGCGCTCTTTGTCCAACACTTCCGAACGGTCAGCATTGACCCGGATCGGGCCGCCCTCACCTGAGACCTGCGCCGCGGCAGTGCCGCTAAATGCGAGCGCGAGTGCGCCGAAAGCTGCCTTCACATACATTTGGGTCATCCTCTACTCATCACTTTCCAACTCCTCAGAGCCATCATCGCCGTCCGGGTAAATCGTCAAATCGACATTCCCGCGAAAGATCACGCGATCACCATCGTCTTCAATCTCATACGAGTCTGCGCGGACATCGCCAAGGGGGCCATTGCCGCTCAGCGGCTCTAATCCTTGCACGCGCCCTTCCTGAACAAACACCCGCGCCGCCGTGGTGGTGAATTCATAACCGTCGCGATCGCGAATCCGCACCGCCTGAAACAAGTCGAGATATTCGGCATTTTGATAGTAAACACCAACCGGCGCGCTGACTTCCGTACCCTTATCATCGACCATGCTGGGATTGGTCAGATTAATAATGCTCGGATCGGCGCGGCGGCGCTGCGCCGCTTCTGCGGTGATGACATAGGCCTCGCCTGAAATATTGCGACCGGTAAACCGCGCATTGACCATGGTGACGACTTCATCGCCTTCGAGCTGATCGATATGCTGGCCAGGCCCTGTCAGCGTTGTCGCCGCCATCGGTCCGATAATCACGCCAGCTGAAATTGCCGCGCCGGCGACAAACACCATACGCAATAAGCCAACTTTAGACG
>CAYGUD010000393.1:0-2559 GCA_964352865.1 uncultured Hyphomonas sp. | reverse complement strand
GTGAATATGGGCGTCTGCTAACGGCCCGCGGAGTCTGTGGGTGCGCAGGCAGCGACACGACTGACAGCGTCATTTTCGATCCCGGCCCGCAACTGGTTGACTTGCTGCACCTATTTGCTGGCCCATTTCAGGATATTTCCGGCTTTTCGGATCTCGATCGCAGCCTCGAACCCGGCTCCGAAACCAATGTCTTCGCAACGCTGCGAACCCATTCGGGCACTTTGGCAAACCTTCACATTTCCGCCAGCCAGTGGCGGCCCACATTTCGTCTCGAGCTTGGCTTCGAGCGCGGTTATTTGTGGCTCGAGGGCTTGAATTCCCAGCATTACAATTTCGGTCAGGAAGTGCTGGTCTATGCCCGCACGGACGGGCACGTCGTGATGCATGAAACCGTCGACCGATTTGAACAAAGCAATGGCGCAAAAGCCGCGCTCGAAGCTTTCTTCAGCAGATTGCAAGATCGGACCACAGTGGCAACGGGCACCAGCCAGGACGCTTTCGAGACATTGAACACAATCCAGCGCGTTCTGGCCGCGGATCCCGTTTTTTCGCCGGCAGAAGAAAGACACGTATCATGAGCCTCACCGGAGACATATTGGCGCGCATCGCCCTTGATGCAGGCCTTCTGATCATGGACGTCTACGCCACTGACTTCAATGTCGATCACAAGGATGATAGCTCCCCTGTCACTGAGGCGGATGAAAAAGCCGAAGCCCTGATCCTCGCGGCGCTTGCAGAATCCGATCCGGATCTGCCGGTATTAGCGGAAGAAGCCGTCGCCGCCGGACACATCCCCGAGCATGGCAACCGGTTTGCACTCGTAGATCCCCTCGATGGCACACGCGAATTCGTCAATAAACGCGGTGAGTTCACTGTAAATATTGGCATTATCGAAAATGGTGTCCCGGTCATGGGGGTCGTATATGCCCCGGCTCTGGATCGTCTTTTTGTCGCCGACAGCCGGTTCTCCGCCTGGCAAGCCACCGTGAAGCCCGGCGCGCTCGTTCCGCCGCCATCGGACCGGACCGAGCTGCGCATTCGCCGGGCGCCGGAGGCTGGCCTGACCGCCATCGCGTCAAAATCGCACCGCAGCGACGAAACCAATGCTTTCCTCGAAACACAGCGGGTCGCGGAGATCATTTCGGCAGGCTCGTCGCTGAAATTCTGTTTGATCGCCGCAGGTGAGGCTGACCTGTATCCGCGTCATGGCCGGACGATGGAATGGGACACCGCAGCTGGCCAGGCTGTCGCTGAGGCGGCTGGCGCACGGGTCACAGAGATCGACGGCACGCCATTGCTCTATGGCAAAAAAGCGCGCGGCTATGACAACCCTCATTTCATTGTCTGGGGCGACGCCACAGTGCCCATCGAGGCCTGACCCAACCTGACAGAGAGTTCACGTGCCCGCATCTCGACAAACTGAATGATTTGCGGTGTTTAGGACGATGATTGCTGCGGGGGCGAGCATCTGAAAGCCAACCTGCATGAAATCTATGTCTCCCTTCGCTCTTGGCGCAAGCTTCGCCTTGATGACCGCGTGCGCGAGTAGCCCTCTTACGCTCAATGACAATCAGATCATTCCTGGCGAACGCGTCGGGGATGTCGAAATCGGTATGCCGCTGGACCAGTTGCTGGCTCTCAAAGGGGTTCCGAAGCGCACCATCCCGATCTCTGGCACAGCGGCCACGACTTATGTTTTCGACGGACTGACCGTCGCCGCCCATGATCAGGTCTATTGGATCATTGTCCAGGATAGCCGCTTCCGCACGCCAGAAGGCATCACCAAAGGAACCGAACAAATCAGCGCCCGCGCGGCGTTTGGCGTCCCCGACTGTGTCGTCTCGAAAAGCCAATCCACGGTGTATGATTATGGCAATATCTATTTCGATGTCGACAATGCCAGCGGCCGCGTGGAATTGCTGGGCGTGATGGACAAGACGCAAAATTGCAATGGGTGACGCGAGGCGCGGTCGATAAAGTGAAGTGTAATAAGTTTACATTATGTCATAATATGACATAATGCTCCTTTCTGGAGGGTTAGTCATGCGCGGCCGAGCACACAAAGTTCCTGAAAATGCGAATGTCGATCTCACGCCGATGTTGGATGTCGTTTTCATTCTGTTGATTTTCTTCATCGTCACATCGACGTTCATTCAAGAACAAGCCATCGCCCTAGAACCGCCGCCACCGGGCTGTGACGGCTGCCCGAAGCCTGTGACGCCACCAGCGATCGTGATCTATCTGGATAGCCATAATGCAATCCGCATTGGCGCTGAGCTACTCGATATTGCAAGTGTCAGGTCCGGCATTGAAAAACGGCGCGCGGAAACCCCAGACGCAACCGTGATCATCCAGGCGCATCCTGACGCCCAGAGCGGTACCGTTATCCGGCTGAGGGATATTGTCTATGACGCGAAAATCGAGCGCGTTAATATCGTTCGGTCATCTTGAATGGGTGACCCTGCCTCGTCCTTCGATAAGCTCAGGATGTGGCGTTTGCTGAGAATGCGGAACAACTAACCGGGCTCGAGACGCACCCAGTCCCCGCCGACGCCAGCG